>CAKOLP010000019.1 GCA_934096025.1 uncultured Bacilli bacterium | reverse complement strand
TTTTCTTTGAAAAAAATATATACATACTTTCCTTTTATTTTATTTCCTTTATTTATAATCTCATTGAAGTCTTCATGAGATTTGACCATTTCGTATCTTTTCATAGTAATGCCTTTCTAAAAAACCACAGAGGAAAAAAACCACATTTTCAGTGGCTTTTTTACTTACATAAAACTTTACGACCTTTACGACGTCTATTGTTTAATATATCTGTTTTTTTACGAGCAAAAAAGCCATGTTTCTTTGCGCGTCTTCTTTTATTTGGTTGATAAGTTCTTTTCATATTTATAATTCTTCCTTTCTTCTTAAGCGTATTTATTATAATATTAATTTAATAAGGAAGTCAAGAAAAATCGAATTTTGAAAGTAAAACTGAAATAAAACAAGCACTTAATTTTTGTACAAAAATTCAATTTTTAATAGTTTTTGTTTTTTTCATTTGTTGTCAAATAATCATAATTATATAAAAAACAAATAGCGATAGCACACAATCTCGCAAAAAAATTTTTTAACATATTTTTGGAATCACTACTGTTTAGGTTAACATTTCTAACTTAATTCTTATAAAATTTACATATTTTTTGAACAAAAAAGTTTAAATATGTTATACTTATTTTCAAGGAGGGAGTTAATATGAATAAAAATATAATGGAAAATATCGATAAAGCCGATTTGGTAACACCTATTAATAAAGCTGATATGTTTGAAAGCATTAATAGAGACGATCTAGTAACACCTATTAATAAAGCTGGCATGTTTGAATATATTAATAGAGCCGGTATGGTAGCACCTATTAGTAAAGCTGGCATGCTTGAAAGCATTAATAGAGACGATATGTCAAGACCTATTAGTGAAGCTGTCATGTTTGAAAGTATTAATAAAGCCGATATGATAACACCTATTAATAAAGATGACTTATTTGAACGTATTAATAGGGCTGGTATGATCACAGATGACATGAAGATGCCTGTGGATATTTATGAACAAGAAACTGAACAAACTCTTCGCAGAAGAAGATAATTTATGACGATTAGAATTCTAATTGTCTTTTTTTATTCATTATCTATTTTTGTTGAATAATAATAATCATTAAATGAAGTTTAAAATATAATTTAGAAAAGATATATCGTGGTTTAATGTACAACTTTCAAACTCAAGATTATAGTATTTAAAACGTAAATAAGTCAAGCAAAATATCATTTATATATAATAGGTTACTATTGTTGACATTTAGATAAAGCCATACATTTATTTAATAGGTAAATTGTAATTTTTCACAAAATTAGTAAAATTTTCTGTTACGCTTTTGGAAAAATTAAATTGATTAGAAAACAATTCACAATAATCACATCCAGAGTTTAATACATTTAGTAAAATAATACTCCATTCTGGACATTTTTTATAATAATCGCTATCTAAATAATACTCTTTTAGTTCTTCCATATTATAAGGAAGATATATTTGTTCATAGTTAATTAAGTTAGAATCAATTGTAATTATCCCGTAAGAAGTAACCTTTTTCTTACCAACTAGACAATTAACTGCTCCGGTATTAATAAAATATTTATTTTGATATTCTTTATAAAATGGCCGATGAGAGTGTGCAAACAAATAAATGTCAGCAGGAAAATATTTTTGAATATTTTGAAAAAATAATTCCTCTTTGGAGTTTATCATATCCCTTATGTTATAAGGACTTCCATGGGAAATACAAATTTTCTTTCCGGCATAATCAATTATTTTATATTTAGGTAGGCTTTCCAGATACAAAATATTTTCGGGACTTAAACTATTTGCTGTATAAACCAAGGGATATCCCTTTATATCTGGTGCGAATTTTTTATTAATAATCTCTAAAATACTTTCTTCTCTGTTTCCAAGTATTACTTCAGCATTTAATTTTTTAATAGTATCTATAATTTTGTTCGCATCAGGACCGTCGGTTAAAAAATCTCCACAAATAATATACTTATCTATATTTTTATCCTCTAAACTTGTTATTACTTTATTTAATAGTAAAAGGTTGCCGTGAATATCATTTAATACTGCTATCTTTTTCATATATACACCTTTTTGATTATATCATGATTTATTGTTGATAACTAGCCATTTTTGGGGATTGTGGATAATTTGTTGATAACTTATCAATTTTATCCACATAATTAACAACATTTTATCAAAAGTGCATTTGTTAACAGATTGGGGATAAGTACTGAGGATTAAAATTTTTGTTAATTGTGGGGATAACTTGGGGAAACTCGGGAATATCAAGGGTATTATTTGGAATTTATTTGTTAATAAGTATTTTTTGTAAATTTAGGCTTTTTTTTTTCCACAAAATGGGTTATTATTTTAGTAGGAATTTTTTAGTTAGTGGGGTGAGGTATTGAAAACGGAAGAACTTTTTTCGAAATTTTTATATGAGGTTCAAAATCAAGTAAGTCAAAATGCTTATACTATATGGTTTTCGAAGCTTGAAATTCTTTCAATAGTTAATAATGTTATTACTATTAAGGTTCCAATGGAAATACATAAACAAATGCTAACTGAAACTTATGCAAATGTAATAGATAGTATATTCTTCTCAATGACAGGGATTAACTATACTTTTAAGTATATTACGGAAGATGAAGTTGAAACATTTATTCAACCTGTGTTAGAAGAAGAAATACAAGAAAAAGAAATAGAGTGGCAAACGAATCTAAATCCAAAGTTTACTTTTGATTCTTATATTGTGGGTAATTCAAATAGATTAGCTTTTATTGCAGCTAGGTCTGTAGCAGAAGCTCCCGGAACTATTCATAATCCTTTGTTTATTTATGGACGTAGTGGTCTTGGGAAAACACATTTAATGCAAGCTATTGGAAATTATATAAAAGATCACTCTAATCTAAAGGTTTTATATACAACAAGTAATGAATTTATGACCGAATTTACGGGGATTGCAACCCAAAACAATTTAAATTTTGCTAATCAATTTAAGAATAAATATCGAAATGTAGATGTACTTATAATAGATGATATACAGTTTTTAGTAGGAGCAGAAAGAACACAACAAGAGTTTTTTCACACATTTAATGCCTTACACCAAGCAAATAAACAAATAATTATAAGTAGTGATAAAAGCCCGGATGACTTAAAGAAAATAGAAGAACGGCTTAGAAGTAGATTTATGTGGGGATTACCTGTGGATATCTATCCTCCGGATTTTGATTTAAGATGTGAGATTATAAGGGCTAAAGTCAAAAATACAAGTATAGAGAACAAATTAAATGAAGATGTTATTGAATATATTGCTAATTCTTGTGTTAATGATGTAAGGCATATTGAGGGGACAATTAATAGGCTTCTGGCATATACAGCAATGATGGTACCTGATAAAATAACCTTGGATTTTGCTATAGAAGCTTTGAAAGATTATGTTAATACAAATATATTTATCAACAATTCCATATCTTCCATACAATCTGCGGTAGCTCAATACTTTAAAATAGCAGTGGAAGATTTAAAAAGTAAACGGAGAACTAATACAGTTGTTAGACCTAGACATATAGCAATGTACTTATGTCGTACAGAAACAGATGAAAATTTATCGAAAATTGGCCTAGAATTTGGGGGGAGAGACCACTCAACAGTATCTACAGCTTGTGATAAAATAAAAGAAGAATTAGAAACAAATGATAACTTGAATAACATGTTAACAGATATAAAGAAAATGTTACAATAATGTTAGTAAAATAATTTATTATTTGGCTTAAAATCAATGAGTATTTATGATATAATGGATTTATCAACATTATCAACACTATTATTATTATAATAATTATTAATATATAAGAAAGAAGGAATGAAAAATGAAATGGACTATAAATAAGAATATTATGTTGGAAGCTTTAAATAATGTTACTAAAGCTTTAAGTCAAAGAACTACAATACCTGTACTTAATGGGATAGTTTTTGATGTAAGTAGTAATGGAATTGAGTTACTTGCTAGTGATTCTGAGTTAACTATTAAAGTATTAATTAAAGAAGAAGATATTAAGAATCTAGAGGGACAAGGAAGAATAATTATTCAAAGTAAGTATTTTTTAGAAATGATTAGAAAGATGCCTGGGGAAGTAATTGACTTTGAAATTGAAGATAATTTGAAGATTAAGATAAGTACTCCGAATAATCAATATAGATTAAATTGTTATAATCCGAATGATTATCCGAATATAAATATTGATAAAAGTGCTAATGCGTTAGTTATTAAGTCTGATGTTTTAAAGGAATTAATTAATCAAACAAGTTATGCGTTATCAACACAAGAAGTTAGACCTTTGTTAACTGGTATTAATTTAAAAATAAATGGGGATATTTTAGAGTGTATAGCTACTGATTCTTATAGATTATCTAAGAAAGTAATTAAATTAGATACACCGTTTGAAAAAGATGTTAATATTGTTATTCCTGGTAAAAGTATTATTGAATTAGAAAGAATTATTGCTGAGGATAATGAGGTATCAATTCATTTATTTACAAATAAAATATTATTTATTTATAAGAATATATTTATTCAAAGTAACTTGTTAAATGGTGCTTACCCAGAAACTAGTCATTTTATTCCAAATGATTTTGCATATATGATAAATTTAAATTTAAGAGAATTTTATGATGCTGTTGATAGAGCTTCATTGCTTGCTCAAAATAAAGAAAAAAATATTATAAAAATGCATATTAAGGATAAAGATATGGTGATAACATCAACATCTAACGAGCTAGGTACTGCTTCTGAAAATTTAAAAATTGATTGTAATAATAAGGAAACTATTGAAATATCCTTTAGTTCGAAGTATATGTTAGATGCTTTAAAGGTTATTAAAGAAGAAAATATATTGTTGTTGTTAAATACTGATGATAAGCCAATTTTGATTAAACCAGTAGTTGATGAGAACTTAACTGAGTTGATATTACCTATAAAAACTTATTAAAAGACCTACGGGTTCTTTTTTTTGACAATTTTTTCATTATTTATGTGTTAGGATACAGCACTTGAAAGGAGAAATTGTATGAATTTAATAAGTAATGAGACTTTATATTTGTATTTTGATGGTTCGGAAACTATATTGAAAAATAGGACTAATGAATATAGGGGACGAGGTAATTTAGTGAAAGCTATATTAAATCAATCTTGTATTTATTATGGAAGTTCTTTGGACGGAAGAATTAAAGGGACTAAGGGAATTTTAAATTGTAAGTATAAGTTGCCTGTTATTATTAGCGAAAAGAATCAAATTGTTTTGTTTCCGGTAAAGTCTGATCTAGGATTAATTTGGTTTAATTTTAAAAATATTAAAGGCTTTGAAAAGTATGGGGATAAAGTGAAAATTGAATTTAATAATAGTACTGTAAAAGAGTTTGAAATTAGTTATGCTATATTTAATAATCAGATGCTAAAATGTAGTAGATTATGGTTAGTTTATTTGTCGAGATGTTAAGGATTTTTCCTTTTAAATGGGAGTTTTTTGTGGTATAATTAGGTATGTATAGGTATACTATATCGTAAATTTTTTTCAAGTGATTGTTAGGGGGGAGAATACATGAAGATTAGACATTTATCTTTGCTTAATTTTCGTAATTATGAAAAGTTAGATGTAGAGTTTTCGGATACTCTTAATGTTATATATGGGCTTAATGGAAGTGGGAAAACTAATCTTGTTGAGGCTATATATATGCTTGCTTTAACTAAGTCATTTAGAATAAGTAAAGAGAAAGTTTTAATAAAAAAAGGAAAAATTAAAACAAAAATAAGAGGTGATGTATTTAAAAAAGATGATTTATCGAAGTATGAAATTGAGTTAACAAATGAGGGAAAAAAAATATTAGTTAATGAACAAATGGTTGATAAGCTAAGTAATTATATTTCGAGGATAAATATTGTTTTGTTTAGTCCGGATGATATAAAGTTAATAAATGAAGCTCCGGCGGAAAGAAGAAAGTTTGTAAATATTGAAATTAGTCAGTTGTATAGGGAGTATTTAGTATTACTTAATAATTATAATAAGATATTAAAACAAAGGAATTTTTATTTAAGAAGTATGTATGTGAATAATTTACGAGACTTTGATTTTTTAAATATTTTGACTAATAAGTTAGTGGAATATGGGCTATTGATTTGTAAGTATCGAAAAGAGTTTATCGAGGGAATTAATAAGTATATTACGGATTATTACAAAGATATTTTTGGATATGGAGATTTAAAAGTAAAGTATAGTTCTAGTTTTAAGAATAAAGATAAGGAAGAATTAGTTAAAAGATATCAAAGTTTTTATCAACAAGAGTTAAATTTAGGAAAAACTTTGGAGGGGATACATCATGATGATATTGTCTTTATGTTAGATAGTAATTTATTGAAAGAATGGGGAAGTGAGGGGCAAAGGAAGAATGCTGTGATTGCATTTAAACTGGCTTTAATTCAATTAATAAATGAAATAAAGGGAGATTTTCCGATACTTATTTTAGATGATTTATTTAGTGAACTTGATAGAGAAAAGATAAAGAATTTACTTAATTTGTTGGATAAAGAAGTTCAAACTTTTATAACTTGTACGGATATAAAGAGTGTAAATAAGAAGTATTTTCAAAATGGGAAAAAGTTTAAGATATGTAATGGTATATTAGAGGAGGAGAGAAAATGAAAGAAACACATTATTCTGATAGTGATATTCAGGTTCTAGAGGGGCTTGAGGCAGTTAGAAAAAGACCTGGTATGTATATAGGTTCAACTGGAGAAAGAGGATTACATCATTTAGTTTGGGAAATTGTGGATAATGCTGTAGATGAAGCTTTAGCGGGCTTTTGTGATGATATTGAAGTAATTATTGATAAAGATGATGTAATTGAAGTAAGAGATGATGGACGGGGTATTCCAACGGGGATTAATCAAAAAACGGGATTGTCAACAGTAGAAACTATTTTTACGGTTCTTCATGCCGGAGGTAAATTTGGTGGTGAGGGATATAAGGTTTCTGGTGGACTTCATGGTGTTGGTGCTAGTGTTGTTAATGCGTTATCAAAGTGGCTAGAAGTAAAGATTTATCGAGACGGAAATGTATATTATCAACGTTTTGAAAATGGTGGAAGTCCGGTAGAACCACTAAAAATAATTGATACTTGTGATATTGAAAGAACAGGTAGTACGGTTAGATTTAAGCCTGATGAAGAAATATTTAGAGAAACTACGGTATATAATTATGATACATTGTATAAAAGACTTCAAGAAATAGCGTTTTTAAATAAAGGTCTTAGAATAAATCTTTATGATATAAGAGAATTACCAGAAAAACATGATGTATTTCTTTATAATGGTGGTATTATTGAGTATGTAGAAATGCTTAATAAAACAAAAAAATCTATTCATGATGATATCATTTATATGGAGGGGACTGAAGACGGTATAAGTATTGAAGTTGCTTGTCAATATAATGAAACATATTCGCCATCTATCTACTCTTTTACGAATAATATTAATACGTATGAGGGAGGAACTCATGAAGACGGTGTAAAAACTGCTTTAACTAAAGTTATTAACAATTACGCTAAGAGTGCTAAAATATTAAAAGAAAATGATGCGGCGCTTATCGGCGATGATTGTCGTGAGGGATTAACGATGATTATTTCTTGTAAGCATCCGGATCCACAATTTGAGGGACAAACAAAGACTAAATTAGGAAATAGTGAAGTTAGAAAGATAGCTAGTGATATATTTTCTAAGGGGATGGAAAGATTTTTACTTGAAAATCCAACAGAAGCTAGAATTATTGTGGATAAATGTATTAGTGCATCAAGAGGAAGAATTGCTGCGAAAAAAGCAAGAGAAGCAACGAGAAGAAAAAGTGATTTAGATATAGTAAATTTTGGGGGAAAACTTGTTGATTGTAAAGAAAAAGATCCAAGTGTTTGTGAAATGTTCTTAGTCGAAGGGGAAAGTGCCGGAGGTACTGCTATTAAAGGAAGAAATAGTATGACTCAAGCAATATTACCTCTTAAAGGAAAAGTTTTAAATGTTGAAAAAGCAAGACTTGATAGAGCTTTAAGTAATGATGAAATAAAGACAATAATTACTGCTTTTGGGACAGGAATTGGTCAAGAGTTTGATTTAAGTAAAATGCGATATCACAAAGTAATTATTATGAGTGATGCCGATGTTGACGGTTCACATATTAGAGTATTGTTACTTACCCTATTTTATCGTTTCTTTAAACCTGTTGTAGAAGCTGGGTATATATATGCTGCTCAACCTCCACTTTATAAGGTAACACATGGACAAACTATTAAATATGTTTTAAATGATGAAGAAAAAGATGAATACATTAAGACTTTAAATGAAAAAAATATTAAATATGAAATTGGTCGTATGAAAGGTCTTGGGGAAATGGATGCTGAGGAATTAAGTGCTACGACAATGGATATTGACCATAGAGTATTGAGAAAAATAACTGTAGAAGATGCAATAAGTGCAGATGCGGCATTTAGTAAGTTAATGGGTGAAGAAGTAGAACCTAGGCGTAAGTTTATTGAAGAAAATGCTACTTATGCGGAAAATCTAGATTTTTAGGAGGTTAGGATGAATCAAGAAAGAGATAGAATTCAAAATAATAATATTGTTGATGAAATAGAAAAGTCTTTTATTGAGTATTCAATGAGTGTTATTATTGCTAGAGCATTACCTGATTTACGTGACGGGTTAAAGCCAGTGCATAGAAGAATTATTTATAGTATGATAGAAAACGGATTAACTCCGGATAAAAAGTTTCGTAAAAGTGCAACTGTAGTCGGAGATGTTATGGGGAATTACCACCCTCATGGGGATTCTTCGATATACGAAGCTATGGTTAGAATGGCTCAAGATTTTAATTATCGATATGTATTAGTTGATGGGCATGGAAACTTTGGGAATATCGAATATCCTAGACCAGCTGCAAGTCGTTATACAGAGTGTAAGCTTGCTAAGTTATCTATGGAATTAGTAAGGGATATTAATAAAAATACGGTTAATTTTGTACCTAATTATAGTGATGAAAAAAAAGAACCAGAGGTTTTACCGTCTAGATATCCGAATGTTTTAGTTAATGGAACAATGGGTATTGCAGTTGGTATGGCTACTAATATTCCACCACATAATTTAGGTGAAGTTATCGACGGTTGTATTGCATATATTGATAATAATGATATTACTACTGATGAATTAATGCAATATATTAAGGGACCGGATTTTCCAACTGGGGCTACAATTTTAGGTAATTCAGGGATTAAAAAAGCGTATGAAACTGGTCGAGGCTCAATAACTATCCGAAGTAAAGCAACGATTGAAGAAAAAAATGGTCGTCATTATATTATTATTGATGAAGTTCCTTATGGTGTAAATACTTTAGAATTAAAACAAAAAGTAGCCGATTTGGTGCATAATAAAGTCTTAGAGGGAATTACGGATTATCATACTGATTTAAAAGAGGGAATTAAGATTACTATTACCTTAAAGAAAGACGCTAATCCACAAGTTGTACTTAATAATTTATATAAACATACATCTTTTCAGACAACTTTCGGAATTATATTCTTAATGCTTGATAAAGGTGTACCAAGAATATTAGGACTAAAAGATATTATTTCTAAATATGTTGATTATCAACAAGAAGTTATTATTAGAAGAACCCAATTTGAACTTGATAAAGCTGAAAAAAGAGCTCATATTTTAGAGGGATATAAGATTGTATTTGATAATCTTGATGAAGTTATTAAAACTATTAAAGAATCAAAAGCTGACGGTGAAGCTAAAGGTAAGTTAATAGAAAGATTTGGTTTAACTGAAGCTCAAGCCGATAATATCTTAGAAATGAAATTACGCCGTTTAACGGGTCTAGAAAGAGATAAAATAGAAGAAGAATTAAAAGCATTAGTTATAGAAATAGATCGCTTACGAGGCATTTTAGCGGATAATAATAAGATATTAGGTATTATTAAAGATGAAATGACAGAAATTAAAAATAAATTTAGTGATGAAAGACGCACTAAGATAGATATGACTGCGATAGATTATATTGAAGATGAATCTTTAATACCTGAAGAAAACATTTTAGCTGTACTTACAAATAAAGGTTATATTAAAAGGACTACGGCTGATACGTTTAAAGCACAAAATCGTGGTGGTGTTGGAATTAAAGGTATGAGTACTAATGATGAAGATTATGTTGAACATATGCTTAATTTATCAACACATGATTTTATCTTATTCTTTACTGATAAAGGGAAAGTTTATAGATTAAAGGGATATGAAATTCCTGAGTTTTCAAGGCAATCAAAGGGTATTCCAATTATTAATTTATTACAAATTGAAAAAGACGAAAAAATTAATGCCGTAATTAAAATTAATAAAGAAGAAGATAGTAAATACTTATTATTTGCTACGAAACAAGGTATTGTTAAGAAAACTATCATAAAAGAGTTTGAAAATATCCGTAATAGTGGAAAAATATGTATTTCTTTAAGAGATAATGATAGATTAATAGATGTTAAGAAGACTTCTGGTAATGATTTAGTATTATTAGGTAGTGATTCTGGTCGAATGGTTAAATTTAACGAAGAAGAAATAAGAGTTATGGGTAGAACTGCTAGTGGAGTTCGTGGTATATCTCTTGGTGATAGTAAGTGTATTTGCCTAGAAGTTGTTAAAGAAGACGATACTATTTTAATGGTAACTGAAAAGGGATACGGAAAACAAACAAAAGTTTGTGAATTTAGACAAACAAAAAGAGGAAGCAAAGGTGTTAAAGCCTTAAATATAACTGAAAAGAATGGAAATTTAGTGGCTGTTAAGATAGTTACGGAAGATAAAGAATTAGTTATTATGACTAATTCGGGAATGACTATGAGAATGCCTATTGATCAAATATCTGTTTTAGGTAGAGTTACGCAAGGTTTAAGATTAATTAATTTGAAAAATGATAACCTTGTATCAACTATTAGTTTGGTAGATAAAGAAGAAATTCCTGAAGTTACCGAAGAAAATGAAGCTGAATAAGCTTTATTTTTGTTTGCTA
>CAKOLP010000018.1 GCA_934096025.1 uncultured Bacilli bacterium | reverse complement strand
GTATCCCGATGTATATAATATTTTGAAAAATGTTTCGCAAAAATATTTTCTTTTTTCTTCATTTATTTTGTTAAAAAGGTTATCTTGGCGTTTATAAAAAGTTTTTGAGGCTAAAGATAGTTCTCCGGTAAGTAAGTTATTTTCTTTATATTTCCAAGAGTGGGCATCGTGCTCGTTAATACCATTTTTATTACTTTTTATAATTTTTTTACGTCCCTTAGTGTGAAGTAACATACCTACGATACTTTCTTCGGGATAGTAAGATATGAATTTTTTTGAAGCTTTAATGTACTTAGGAGTATCTGTTAATTCCTTTAAAAAGCCAGGACCATCAAAATTAAAGACATATTCAACTTGCCATTTTTTGTACCAAGGTAGTTCCATGTAAGCAGCCATACTTAAGTTTCCTCCCTTGGAGTGTCCTCCGGTATATACTATTAAGTCAGTTGATTTAATATGCTTATTTAAGTAAGCTATAGCTTTCCTTTGCGCTGGCATAGGATATAAATAACTCATTTGAAAATTTTCTTCCCAACCTACGAGAAAGTCATTAGTACCCATAAAGGCAATAAATTTAAAATGCTTGGGAATTTTTATTGTAAGTGCGCCGAACTGAGTTTTGTTATTAATAATATAGGTGTAGTCTTCGATTAAGTTATCTTCGTATCTTGGAGATTCTGCCATTAATTTAAAGAGTTCTGTGTTTTTTTTGGAAAATCTATCTTTTTCTTTCAAATGGAATTTTTGGGTAAATAAGTTATATGCTTCTTTTATCGGGGTGTTGGAAAGTTTTGGGTGTGTTAAATCAACATATACTAATACCGAGTAAATAAGAGCATCTATTTCATTAAACTTAGCTTCTTGAAAGGTAAGGTTTCCTTTTTCTTTAATATATTTAGTTAAGTAATCCATGTCATCACCACCTATATTATAAAATATAATTTAATTAATGAAAAGGAATTATTTCGACATATTTATTAAGATATCCGTTATATAATGAGGTTGTGATACTATGAGAAAGAGAATGCATTTAAAGAAAAACTATAAAGGTAATATAATACGCTTAATACTAGTAATGATTGTGCTAGTAATGTCTTTTGTGTTAACTTTTAAGTTTTTGTATAGTAAGTTAGATGTAGAGATAAATAATAGTACTTATTTAGATTATTTGTTGAAAGATTCATTTAGTAATTATAATTTAGCAGATTTATCTAAGTTATCGAGTACGGAGTTTTTACTTAAGTATTCTTTTGGTATTAAAAATTTCAATGATGGAACAGATATAAATATTACTACGCCGGTTATAAAAGAGACGGTAAAAGCAGATTTAACTCCGCAAGTGTATATATATAATTCGCATCAAACTGAGGGTTATAAGAGTAATTTCTTAGAAAATTTTAATATTAATAATACAGTATATATAGCTAGTCATATATTAAAAGAATATTTGGAAGATTTAGGTATTGGTGCTATAGCAGAGGAAAATAGTATAGTGGATATATTAAATACAAATGGGTGGAAGTATGGGTATAGTTATAAGGCTAGTAGAATACTTTTGGAAAATGCAGTAAAGGAACATAATACTTTGAAGTTTTTTATTGACATACACCGTGATTCTGCTAGTTATGAGCGAACGATGACAGAAATTGATGGGGTAAAATATGCTAGGATTTTATTTATTGTAGGGTTGGAACATGAAAATTATCAAGCAAATCTAAACTTAGCCAAAGATTTAAATGAACGACTAAAAAAAGTAAATCCGATGCTAAGCCGAGGAGTTTTAGAAAAAAAGGGTCCAGGGGTTAATGGAAAATATAATCAAGATTTTAATCCGAATACCATATTAATAGAGGTAGGAGGGCAATATAATTATATAGATGAGGTTAATAATAGTTTAAAAGTTATGGCCGAGATAATATATGATTATTTGCAAAGAAAAATATGAAAAAAAAGAAAAATTACTTTAAAAGTATCTTGATTATATTGATTATTGTTTTTATGGGCTTGTATATATCTAGTGAAAGTGGGTATTATGAGGCTCATGTTGCGAAAAATGTTTTATTAACTGAAGAAGCTATTAAGGATTTTGAAAATGATGTTTTAAATGGTAAAAATGTAGATATAAATAAATATATGGAAAATAATAGTAAAGATTATAGTAATAAGTTTACAGATTTAGGAGAAAATATAACTTTGGCAATTATAAAGATTATTACTGAGGGTGTAAGTGGCTCTTGGGATGCAATTAAGGTTTTGTTTTTCTGATGTTTTTGCATATTCATTAATTTACATCTTTCAGTATCCATGATACAATAATTTAGCTGGGTGTTTAATATTTTTAAACATTGGAAAGGATGTAGAAAATGAGTAGTAATAATATACGTAATTTTTCAATTATTGCCCATATAGATCATGGAAAAAGTACTTTGGCTGATAGGTTGCTAGAGATTACCGGAGCCCTTGAAAAAAGGGAGATGAAAGATCAAATACTTGATAATATGGATTTAGAAAGAGAACGGGGCATTACCATTAAACTTAATGCTGTAAAGTTAAATTATACTTACAGGGGAGTAGATTATATAATTAATTTAATAGATACTCCGGGTCATGTTGATTTTTCGTATGAGGTTTCCAGAAGTTTAGCTGCTTGCGAGGGGGCTATTTTAGTCGTAGATGCTGCCCAAGGTATAGAAGCGCAGACTCTTGCTAATTTATATTTAGCGATGGAACAGGATCTCACAATTATACCTGTTATAAACAAGATTGATTTACCAAATGCGGATATTCCTCGAGTAAAAAAAGAGCTTATTGATACTTTAGGTTTTAAAGATGAAGATATTATTCTTTGTAGTGCTAAAACTGGACAGGGTGTAGAAGATATCTTAAAAGCTGTAATAGAAAAAGTTGCAGCTCCGGAGGTTGACTGTAATAAACCTACGAAAGCTTTAGTATTTGATTCATATTTTGATTCTTATCGAGGCGTAATTCTACTAGTTAAGATTGTAGATGGTTTAATTAGGGTTGGAGAAAAAATTAAAATGATGGCTACGAATAGTGTCTTTGAAGTAGTAGAGCTTGGGGTACATACACCAAAAGAAGAAAAGTATAAAGAATTAAAAAGTGGGGAAGTAGGGTTTATTGCAGCTTCGATAAAAGATATTGCTTCTGTATCTGTCGGAGATACTATTACAGTAGTAGGCAGGGAAGCAACTACACCTATAAAAGGGTATAAAGAAATGAAACCTATGGTGTTTTCAGGTATTTTTCCGACTGAGCCAAATAGATATGAAGAACTAAAAGATGCCTTAATTAAATTAAAACTTAATGATGCAGCCTTAACTTTTGAACCAGAAGTTAGTGAAGCTTTAGGTTTTGGATTTAGAATTGGTTTTTTAGGATTATTACACATGGACGTTATTATTACTAGAATAGAAAGAGAATTTAACTTAGGTATTATTGCCACAAGTCCGAGTGTTATATATAAGGTTACACTTACGGATAATACGACAATTTTAGTAGATGCACCGAATAAGATGCCTGATAGAGCTAAGATAAAAATGATTGAAGAACCTTACATTTCAACGAATATTATTGCTCCGGCAGATTTTATCGGTTCAATTATGGAATTATGTCAAAATAAAAGAGGAATTTATAAGGCTGTTGATTATATTGATGCCACAAGAATTAATGTTCATTATGAAATTCCTTTATCAGAGATTGTGTATGATTTTTATGATAAACTTAAAAGTTATACAAAAGGTTATGCTTCTTTTGACTATGAATTGTGTGGTTATAAAGTAAGTGATTTAGTAAAAATGGATATCTTGCTTAACGGGGATGTTGTTGATGCCCTAAGTATTATTGTTCATAAAGATTTTGCTTATCAAAAAGGTAAAAGTATTGTTGGTAAACTTAGAGAACTTATTCCAAGACAAATGTTTCAAATACCTATTCAAGCAAGTATTGGGTCAAAGATAATTGCAAGGGAAAATATTAGTGCGTTAAAGAAAAACGTTTTAGCTAAATGTTATGGAGGCGATGTGTCTCGGAAAAGAAAGTTATTAGAAAAACAAAAAGAAGGGAAAAAACGAATGAAAATGGTCGGAGCTGTTGAAGTTCCTCAAGAAGCATTTTTAGCTGTTTTAGGTGATGAGTAATGAATTTATTATTGTTAGGATTAATGTTTAGAGATGAAGAAAAAAGAATGCAATTTTTAGTAAGATGTGCTTTGGCTTTTGATGTAAGATTTGATACACTTTGTGAACTTCTAAATATGGATGCTGAAAAATTAACTGAAAAATTGCAAAAATATGATTTGGAAGATAGTATGCATAAAGTTGAATTATTATGTTATAGGCCTAAGATGGTAGCAAATGCAGTATTTTTACGTTATTATAACGAATTAGGTACAGCATTTTTGAATCGTGATAAGGAAAAAGTTAAAGAGCTGATGAGCAATATTGATGATTCTGAAATTGAAATAATAAAGGAAAAAAGAAAAAAAGGTTTATCATTAACTGATGATGAAATTTTATTTTTAGTAAAGTATCAAGTTATGCATCGAATAAGTATAAACTATTTATGTGAAATTATAGATTATAATAAAGGAGCGTATTCAAGGAGAATTAGAATGTTAGAGGAAAAAGGGGCAAGACCAGAATTATTTGAAAGATGGCACTTTTTAACTGAATTTAATTACGAAACAAAAGGCCGGATATGAAAGGTTTGTATATACATATTCCTTTTTGTCATAATATTTGTTCATATTGTGATTTTTGCAAGTTCGTATATAATGAAAAATGGGTATATGCATACTTTAAAGCATTAAAAAATGAAATAAAGGATCGATATATGGGGGAGAAAATTAAAACTATATATATTGGTGGGGGAACTCCGAGTGTTTTAAAAAAAGAAGAATTAAATAAACTATTGAAAATGCTAGATCTAGTTGATACGAGTTCTTTGGAGGAGTTTACCTTTGAGTGTAATATTGAAGATATAAATGAAGAATTATTACAGATATTAAAGGATAATAAAGTAAATAGATTAAGTATTGGGGTACAGTCTTTTATTCCTAGTAAATTAAAATTTATGGAAAGAAGTACAGATTTTAAAGATACAGAGAAAAAAATAGAGTTATGCCGTTCTTTGGGATTTAATAATATAAATTTAGACTTAATGTATGCAATACCCGGAGAATCTTTGAAAGACTTAAAAAAGGATTTGAATTATTTTTTGAAATTAGATCCAGAGCATATAAGTGCATATAGTTTGATTATTGAAGAATATACGAAAATCTATGTAAATAAAGCTACATATGTTGAAGAAGAATTAGATTATGATATGTATAAACTTATTAATAATACATTAGGAAAAGAAAATTATTATGAGATAAGTAATTATGCTAAAAAAGGATATCAATGTAAACATAATTTAATTTATTGGAATAATGAGGAGTATTATGGTTTTGGCTTGGGTGCCAGTGGGTATATCGATAATATAAGATATACAAATACGAAAAATTTAAAAGATTATTTGTTAGGTAATTATGTTAAAGATAGAGAATTATTAGGTAAAAAAGAAATAATGGATTACGAAATAATGCTGGGACTTAGAAAGACAAAAGGAATTAATATTAAGGCATTTTTTGAAAAATTTTCTTTAGATATAGAGAAAGTATATGATTTAAAAAGTTTATTTAAGAGTAAAGAATTAATAAAGAAAAATGGAAATATTTTTGTAAATCCCGAATATCTTTATGTGATGAATGAAATACTTTTAAAAATAATTTAGTATTTTTAGCACATACTAAGTATGGTGGTTATGTGTTAGAAGATTTAATTGTAAAAAATGGGGAAATGGCGCTAAAGTTTGATTCTTTAAATAATTTTTATACAGTTGATGTAGAAGATGATGTAACTTCGCTGGAGTTGGAATATAAAGAAACTGGCAAGACAAAAATTGTTGTTAGGGATAATGAAGACTTAAAACCAGGAGCCAATTATGTTTATATAGATGTTTATGAAGATAGGGGAATTAACACTTATACATTGCTTGTGTATAAAAAGAAAGTAAAAGAAGTTGCAAGTATTGGGATAGAAGCCGAGCCTTTAGAAGTAGAGGGACCTCCGGCTTATTCTCCTTATATAATTATGTTAGTTGGAGCTATTGTCATATTATTGACATATAAAATTTTATTTAGAAAACGGAAGAAACAAAAGTAAATGAGGAAGACTTTTGTTTTTTTTATAAAAACTTTTTTTTATGGGGTAGTATGGTATGATGAAGGGAGTTAAGAGGCGTGAAGATAGTAAAGCAACGGGATGAACTTGATTGTGGGGTATGTTGTTTAGCTTCAGTAATAAAACATTATAAAGGTAATGTTCCACTTGAGGTTATTAGATTAGATGCTAAGACAAATAATTCAGGAACATCAGCTTTGAATTTAATTCTTGCAGCACAAAAATATGGGCTTGATGGGAGTGGATTAGAGTTAGAAAGTCTTAAAAGCATAAAGAAATTACCTGCGATAGCACATTTGAAACTGAAAAATGGGTTGAATCATTATGTAGTTATATATAAAATCACTAAAGACAAAGTAGTTGTAATGGACCCAGGGAAAGGAAAGGTGGTAAAAACAAAAGATGAGTTTCAAAAAGAGTGGAGTAATGTAATACTTGTGTTTTATCCCAAAAGAAAAGTAATTGTCTTAAAAAATGAGATTACTTTAGCTAAATTATTGTTTAAGTTTTATAGATCTGAGAAAAGATTGATAAATAAAATAATAATTATTAATATATTAGTTACTCTTTTTGCTATAGTGGGAAGTTATTATTTTCAAGTAATGGTTAGTACTTTGAGTGGGAATTATCCGATTAAGTATGTTTATTATCTAGTGTTTGTTTTTGCGCTTTTTGTATTATTTAAAATGATTTTAGAGAAAATGGGTTTGTATTTACAAAATCATTTGAAGAAAAATATTAGTTGTGTTTTGTATAGAGATTTTTTTAATCATTTGTATAATCTCCCTTTAAATGCTATTACTTCAAGAAAATCTGGGGATATAATGCGGAGGGTTTATGAACTTGAAGATATAAAAGAGATAGTACTAAATATTTTGTTTAATTTTACTAAAGATGTATTTTTAATACTTTTAGTAGTTCCTTTGTTAATTTTTATAAATAAGAAGTTATTTTTAGTGTTTTTAATATTTTTAGTTATATATTTGTTAATTAGTTTATTGACATTTAAAAGGGTGTATAAGTTGGCGTATCAAAATATTGATGCTAATACGGAATTTAATACACGGGTTTTAGAAGATATAAAAATGATTACAAGTATTAAAAATATTAATGGTGTTGATAAGAGTTTAGGGGGTGTTGAGGAGAGTGCATCTAATTATATTTATGATATGTATAAATTTACTTCGTATATAAATAGAGTTAATAGTTTAAAGTTTAATGTAAATGAGATTAGTTTGTTTTTTATAAATACTTTAGGTTTTTATATGATATATAAAGAAAGTATGACAGTGCTTCAGTTTGTTACCTTTAATTCCATACTAGTTTTGTTTATTAATCCTTTTAAGGATTTAATGGAGCATTTGCCAAGTATGAGTTTATTAAAAGCAAGTATAACTAAGATTAATGAGTTTTTAAGTATAAAAGAGGAAAAAGTAGGGAGGGTTATAAGTTTAAGTAACTTCGATATTAAAATAGAGAATTTAGATTATACATATAATAAGTATTTAATGGTTATTAGTGGCTTAAATCTTGATATAAAAATGGGGGAATTTGTTCTAATTAAAGGAAGTAGTGGGTGTGGGAAGTCAACATTATGTAATATTTTGGTTAAAAACATAGAAGATTATCGGGGAAATGTGCTTATTGGAAATTGTAATTTGAAGAATTTAAGTTTAGGCACTATAAGAAGTAATATATTATATATAAATCAAAATGAAAATTTAAAGACTGGTACTATATATGAGAATATTGTTTTAAAAAGAGATGTGTCACTAGAGTACTTAGAAAAGATAATGGATATTTGTGAAATAAATAAGATTTTACAAAATAAGCCCTTGGGGTTGGATACTTTAATAAATAATGATGAAAATAGTATCTCCGGGGGAGAAAAAGAAAGAATTATATTGGCACGGGGATTGCTTAATAGTTTTAATATTTTGATATTAGATGAAGCTTTAAGTGAAGTGGATTTGGAAACGGAAGTTAGAATATTAAATAATTTACGAGAAGAATTTAAAGATAAAACAATAGTCTTTATTAGTCATAAGAAATATAAAAAAATGTTTGATAAGGAGATAACCTTAGGATGTACATAAGTTATTTGGGTTTGTTAAATATGCCTTATAAAAAGAAAAGAATTGTGTTTGTTATGCTAATTATTTTGGGGTTTTGTTTGGTTGTTTTATTGAAATTGGATTTATATAATGTTTATGTTACAAGAGGGTTTGTGATAGATGATAGTACTTCTATAACGATAAGACCTGAAGATTTGGATATTTTTCTAAAAAATGAGTATGTTTCTATAAATAAGGAAAAGCATACTTTAGAAGTTTTAAGTGTAAGTTCGGTAGCAATAGATAGAGATTCGCAAGAGAGATATCAAATAATAGATGTATTAATAGATAAAAAATTAGAGAATAATAGTGTATTTAATATAGAAATTTATTATAACAAAGAAAGTGTTTATGAAAAGATAAAGAAGTTTTTGTTTTAAAGGAGGTTTATGAAGTATTTAAATGAAAAAGAGCTAGATAATATTAAAGGTGGAGGAAGTCTTTTACTTGTATTGGGGGGATTAGGAATTTTGTTAAGTGGTATGTTCGTAGGTTTTTTTGAAAGCAAGGGGTGTAGTAGTAAATGAAGATGAAGTATTGGGAATTAGATAAAGTTACCGGGGGTGTAGTATCGGGAACTAAGCTTAATGCTCTAACAAAAATTATTAGTACGATTTATGATGTGGGGTATGCGCTTGGGAAAACTTTGCGGAAAATAATTGACAGAAATACGTGTTTAAATTAAGTATTTTTTAAAATAAACGCTAAAAGTTAGCTATTTTCTTATAAAAAAAGTTGTAAATGAGTAACACTTTTGTTATAATAGCTTATAGAAAAACGAAGGGAGGGCTGGAAATGACAAAAGTAGTAGTACAAAATGGGAATGTAGATTTAGCGTTAAAAAAATTCAAAGCAAAAGTTGCGAGAAGTGGAGTCCCTTCAGAAATCAAAAAAAGAAAACACTATGAAAAACCTGGTGTTAAAAGAAGAACTGAAATTAAAGAAGGAATTAAAAATTCTCATAAAAAAATTAATAAAAAAAATAGAGGCTAAAAAATGATTGAAAAGATAAATGAAGATTTAAAACTAGCAATGAAGAACAAAGATACTTTTAAATTGTCAGTACTTCGGATGCTAAAAAGTGCTTTAGAATTAGAAAGTAAAGCCAAAAAAGAAGAACTTAATGATAATGAAGTACTAAATATTGTAAAAAAACAAGTTAAATTGAGAAAAGATTCTAAAGAAGAATATGAAAAATATAACAAACTTGATTTAGCCCATAAATTAGAAGAAGAAATTAAAATATTAGCAGAGTACTTACCAGAAGAATTAAGTGAAGAAGCTTTAACTGAGATTATTGAAGAAGTTTTAGTAGAACTAAAACCTGAAAGTATGAAAGATATGGGAAAAGTAATGCGTGTTTTAAATGAGAAATTAACTGGCAAGAATGCTGATTTAGCTTTAGTAAGTAAGATTGTAAAAGAAAAATTAAGTAAGTAAAAACAACACTATTTATTTGTAGCGTTGTTTTTTAATTTGTTTAAAGCACAGATAATTAATAGTAGTAAAAATAATATTCCTAAGATAAAAACGTAAGTTTTATATATTACCATGCTAGCAAAAAAGTTGTTAGATACACATTTATTAATTAAATATAAGATTATAAAAGTAATAAGAAAAGGAACAAGTCTATTTTGGGTGTTAAATAGTTCTTTAATGTTTAAGCTTGTTAAGGACAAGGTTATAAATATATCTAGAAACCAACTTATACTAATAAAGTTTTCGATGTTTTCGATAAATTTGAAAAATTTAATTTTTCGTAAAATTGCATATTCAGGATAGCTGTAAATACCTACAGAATCTCCCAGAACAAAGGTTATGGTTATAATTATTAGAAAAATAGATAAAGAAGATATAAGATAGTATTTTAGAGTTTTTTTAAAAGTTATATCTTTATTTATATTAAGAAATAAGGGAGCGGTGGAAAGTATGGCAAAAATGATACTGGAATAAAAGATACTTGAGGTTGGATTACTCATGATAGGTAAAATATTTTTGTAGTTAAAGTTCTGAGCTAAAAGAGCAGTTTTTATAAAAATAGTAAAAATACTTAAAAAGAAAAATATAGTAGCGAGATAGTAAATGTTTTTAGCGCTTTTACTATTTAGATAGGTTGCCAAAAATATAAAGGGTAGACATGAAAATAATGCTGGTGTAAAGGGAAGAAAATAAGAATAGATGAATGTTGATAAGATTATTAAAAGGATGAATATTATAAAAACTAAATAAGGAAAGAAAAATATTTTAAATAATATGTTGTTTTTAATATTGGCGTTATTATTTATTAATTTGGTATAGATATATATTATAATTATGCCAAGTAATAAGCCTAATATACAAGAGATATAATTATCTTTGTTCGAAGATAGGTACATTAGAGATATTCCTCCGCCGAGGAACATTGATCGGGATAAAAAGAAAGTAAATAAGTCATTATTAGTTTTCATAGTTCACCTCATAGATTAAGCCTTTTTTGTTTATTTGAAATTTGGTGGTGGATATTATAGGGATGTCTTGCCAAAAGTTTGCATCTTTTTTTCGGTTTTTTTGATAGTAGTTTCTGCTTAGACCGAGAATATCACTTTTTTTATCTTGAATTTCTTTTAGAAAGTCTATTATTTTTTCGTTAAGTATTTCTGAAAAGTCCTTGTTTATATTTTCAATAGTTTGTAAATTGCGAATGTTGTATTCTGTTTGATTATCCATTATTTTACCACTTAAAGTTCCGGTAACCTTAATGTTTTTATTTGTTACTTTGATGTTCGGTTTTCCAGTTAAAAGGGAAATTGTAAATAAGGAGTCACCATAAGTTTTTGAAAAAGTCGGGCGGTAATATTCATTTCTTAAGATATTGTATATTTTGACGTTTTCATTATTTATATTGCCAGCATAGTTGGTGTTTTTAAATAAAC
>CAKOLP010000017.1 GCA_934096025.1 uncultured Bacilli bacterium | reverse complement strand
AACAAAGAGTAATATTTTATTTATCGATCTATTTACTTAAAGGAGGGTGTGTCCTATGAATAAAATTATTAATAATCTTGCCTCTTCTAAAGACGTTTCTATTACGTCGAAATTTGTCTATAATAACTCAATTGCTTCTAGTGATTTTCCATTCTTTCAAGTCACTGATGACATGCTTCTTTTCGTCAAGCTTTCTTTTGATAGTTCTATTTATGTTCCAAACGTTAATAAGTTAGTTTTAAACTTATTAGCTAAAGTATTTTATGGCAATATAATTTTTAAAGTTGGATTAATAAAGAATAACGATATGACTGATTCTAGTCTTATAAAAGCTTATAGCGATTATATGAATAGTAACAATAAAAACATTATAGAACACGCTATTATAAGTGAGACAAGGACAAGTTCAAGTATAGATGGTGAAGTACAAAATATTCAATTAGATTTATCTAATATATTTAAGAGTGTCACATATGGGCAAGAAATTACAGTAGTAATTCAATTTGCTAATATTGTTGACACTCTTTTTATATACTCACCACAATATATGGCAGGGCAAAATAGTGTGGTAGTATCAGGGGTAATAAGTAGTGTAAGTGGATTAAGTAGTGAATATAAGTATGATGTAAACGATTTTGGAAGATGTGGTCAACTATTAGTTAACTTGTGTACAGGGGAACCTATATATACATTAGACTTATTTCAAACATCTAGTAAAAAGAATCCTATAAATATATCGATAATACAAAATCAAGAAAAGACAGAGAGTGTAAAGTTTTCTAAATATAAGATATTGTCACCATATAGATATAGAATATATAAAAGCCATACTGACTATATAGTAGAAGATCCGACAGGATATGAAAGCTGTTATGCTAAAGTAGAAATACCAAAGATTGGTAAAGAGCATAACGAACTATTAAAAGAATATAAACACTTAACTAAAGAGGATACGGAATTATATGTTAATTATTTTGATTATTCTTACTTAATAATAAGAGAGAGTAACAAATACTTTTTATATGATAAATATGGAAATGAAACGAAGTTCATAGAATCAAATATAGTAGAGCAGATAAATACCTTAGGCTATAAGTATACATATAACTATAGTGGTAACAGGTTAGATAGCATAGTAAATAGCGATAATGAAGTAGTAGGATTTGCCTATAACTCTAATAATGAAATAATAAAAATAATAATACCCAAACTAAATAGATATGTTAGTTTTACATATGATGAAAGTAAAAAGTCAGTTAAAATAGAAGTATATTATGAAAAGGATAATATAAAGGAAAGTATCAAATCTATAACACTAGAGTTTATAAGCAATACAGAGCTATCAAAAGTAATAGATAATAAAACAGGTGAATATTTAAAGATATTGCAAAATAGTCATAATTTAACAGTCTATAGTGTAGGGCTATATAATAGCGATGGAAGTAAGATAGCTTATAAAAATATATATGACTTTTATGGTAACGTAGCTAAAGTAAAAGACCAAGAAGGAAATATAGTTAGATACGAATTTGATAACAATAAGAAAATAAGGACAATAGTAGATAATAAAGCCCATACAATAAGCTATAGTTACGACTTTAAAGGAAACTTAATAAGTCAGTCAAAAGAACAGACCAATAGTCGAAACTTAATAGAGAATAATAGTTTTGAAAACGAAGATATATTTAAAGCCTGGGTAAAAGGTGGGTCTTCAGCAACCACTATGGAATCCATAAAAGGAGGAATATATGGAGAAAGGTGTTTAGAAGTAAGGACTCAAGGGAATGAAGAAGCCTCAATATCCCAAAAGATAGTAAATATCAAAGGTGGAAGTTACGTATTAAGTGGATTTATAAAGCATAGTGGACTAAGCTATGTAACAAATAAAAAGATAAAAGTAGGAATATATGCTAAGTACACAATAAGTAGCAATACATTTCAAAATAATGTTCTAGTAAATTTAGATGACACTAATAGTGGTTGGTATAAGTTTATAAGTCCAACATTAACGATACCAAGTGCAGCTAAAGATATAGAGTTAGAGATAAAGTTAATAGTCGATCACGCAATAACAAGTGTTTATTTAGATGAATTGCAACTGACAAATGGAGACTATGTAACAAGATATAACTTAATCGAAAATGGTTATATGGACTTTATAGATGAAAAGGGCTTACCAAAGAATTGGGAAAGTAAAAATTTTGAAAGTGAAGATAAAGTAATCGAAAAGAGTGAAGATAGCGATACCTTTGGAAAGATAATAGGTAATAAAGTCTTAAGGATAAAAGATAATAAAGAAAATAAAGTAAAGATGATGAGTCAAAAGCTAAATATAAAAGGGTTAGCTGGAGATACATATGTCTATAGTTTAATAAGTAAAAGTTTAACGACCGCTAATACGATATATATGGCATATATAAGATTTATATATGAAGAAGGTGGAAGTGAAACATTTAACTATAACTTAGAAAGAAATAGTACAGTATATAACCAAAAGACAATCGAAGTAAGAGCAAGTAAAGACTATAAAGTAATAGAAGTAGGGATAAGATATAACGGAAATAACGAAGCTTATTTTGATTGTTTCCAACTATATAGAGATACATATGGAAACTATTATATTTATGATGATAAAGGGAATATCATAGAAGCCAAGGATAGTAAAGGAAGAATCCAAAGAGCAATATATGATGAAGACAATAAAGTAAGTAGCATGCTATTAGGAGAAGGAAGTAACTATATATATGAATATGATAGTAAGGGAAGACTAATAGAAGTAAGAGATATTAAAGGAAACATAGTAGAGATAAGTTATAATGAAGATGATGAAGTAGTAAGAACACTAATAAATAACGAAATAGAAAATAAAGTAATATACGATAAAGAGAATAAAAAAGAAAAGAACATAAATAGTTATGGACACGAAGAAGAGATAGAAAAAGATGAAGTAAATAACGTCATAAGAGTAACAAGTCCAAACGGGTTAATAACAAACTATCAATATAATAAGAGAAACGAATTAATAGAAGTAAAAGAAGGGGAAGAGAAACACACTTTAAGCTACGATGAAAAAGGAAATATAAAAGAAATAAAAGTCGAAGGAGGAAGTGGATATCAAATAAGTTATGACACCTTTGGAAGTGTACTAAAAGTCAAGAAAGATAATGTAAATATCGAACAAAATGAATATGACGAAATAAAAGACGGATATAACAAAGGATTGTTAGTAAAAAGGACATATGGAGAGAAAGGAGCAGAATATAACTATCAATACGATAGTAAAGGAAGAGTAGTAAAGTATTTAATAGGGACAAAAGAGAAGGAAAGATACGTCTATGATGAAAACGATAATATCTATGAAAAAGAAGATGTAGAAAGAAAAGAGAAGACGTATTATACCTACGATATAAATAATAGGTTAGTATATGAAAGGAATAATAAAGGCGAAAGTAAGAGGTATATATACGATAATAAAGGAAATCTCCAACAAAAGTCAGTAAATGGAGTAGTGACAAACTATCAATACTCATATGAAAGAGGAGAAGGAAGAAAAGAGAGATATATAAATAAAATAATCGAAACATATAAAGACGAAGTAGTCATAAGTAGTTATAAAGGCCAAGGGTTATATGGAGCAAGAAAAGAGTATTCAGTGAATGAATATGAAAAAGATAAAGAGCTAAATATGTATGTAATGGTCTTTAATAATAAAGATAGTTTTGTACAGTATAAAAGTTCAAGTTTTAATAAATATAAAGATAAGAGTTGGCAAGAAAGATATAAAGAGAACAATACCTTTTATATGTGGGTAAAGTTTGTAGGAGAGATAGAGGCAGAAAACGTAGTAAGATTTAGGAAAGACACTCAAGAGATAGCAAGTGTAAGTGTCGATAGTGAAGGAAGACTAAGCTATAACGAAGGAAAGATAAAGACACAAGGGAAAGTAAGACTCAACGAGTGGAACTTAGTAGGAGTAAGACAACTAAAAGAAGGAGTAAGTTTAATATTAAATGATGAGATAACAAAACAAATAAACTTACAAATAAAGATAAAAGAAATAGATAATGTAGTAATATCAGATCAACAAGGGGCTAAAGAAATGAAAATGATAATAAAGGTATCATATATGTTCTTTAGTGCCTATAGATATACAAATAATCAAATATCGATACTATATAAAGAAGGAAAAGAGAGTTTAGTAAAGAATGAAGAAGAAGAGAAAGCAAACCTAACGATATATTATGATGAAAAAGTATATAAAGGATATGATGTAATAACGTTATGTGGAAGTATAGAGAGTGGGAAAGGAAATAGAGCACAAAGAATAGAAGAAAGCCAAGAAGAGAACATCTATAAGTATGATAAAGAAAGTGGAAAACTGACATATGGATGTTATAGTGGATATAAGAATAAGTTGAGTTATAACTTAAACATGAGACTAAGTGGAACAATAAGTCTGATGTTTAAGCTGAAAGAAAATATAGCTAAAGAAAGAACAATAATAAGTAATAGATTACAAGAAATAGAGAAGTTAGGAATAAAGATAACAAGCGATAAAAAGGTAAAGATAATAGTAAATGATGAAAGTGAGATACTAGAAACAAAAGTAACCGAAAATAAGTGGAATAACCTTATAGTAAGCTATAGTGGAACAAATCTAGAGATATATCTAAATGGAGAAAAGATAAAGAGTAAGAGCGATAAAGTAATAAGCTTAAGTGATTGTGAGACATATATAGGAATAGATCCAAAAGAAGAAGAAAGTGAACTAGAAGGGCAAGTAGAGATGCTAGCCTATAAAGGAAGTGGATTAATAGATGCAATAGAAGCAAGTTCAATAAGTAAAAATGGAAGAAGTAAAGTCATAAAAGAAAAGTATGATGAATTAGGTAAGAAAGAAAGTAGTGAAATAGAAGGCTATAAAGTAAGTTATAGATATGAAAAAGAGAGAATAGAATCAGAGATAGACGATAGCCATGAAGTAATAAAGTATGAATATGAAAAAGGAAGTAATAGAGTAAGTAAAAAGATAAGGCTATTTGATAATGTCGTAGAAAGAGAAGAAAGCTATCAATACGATAGTAAAGGACAAATAGTAAAAGAGATAAGGAATAAAGAAGAGATAAATTATAGTTATGATAAAGAAGGAAATCTCATAAAAGAGAATAATAAAGAGTATATCTATAATTCAGGAAGACTAGTAAGAGTAGTTGAAGGAAATACATTAATCCAAGAGATAATGTATGATGGAGCCAAAGATAAATATAAGCCAATAAATCTCATAGTAAATGGAAGTAGAGAAGACTTAAGGTATGAAGGAAGAAGACTAATAGGGATAGGGAAGGATATAAGCTATGAGTATGATGGAGAAGGAAGAAGAATAAGTAAGACAGTAAAAGGAAATAAAGAAGAGTATAAATATGAAGGAGAAAGACTAGTCAAGATAATAAAAGAAGGAAGAGAGATAGAAGTACTGTACGACATAAAAGGAGAGATAGTAGGACTAAAAAATGAAGGAGGGTATTACTATTATCGAAAAGATGCGTTAGGGAATATAGAAAGAATAATTGACTCAACAGGAAAGACGATAGTAAAATATGAATATAGCGTGTGGGGAGAGCTGATAGAAGAAAAGAAAGTAGAGAATAAAAAGGTAGTAGAAGATAATCCATATAAATATAAGAGTTATTATTATGATAAAGAGAGTGGATTATATTATTTAAAGAGTAGATACTACTCAGCAAGTCTGCATAGGTTTATAAGTCTAGACCAAACAGAATATATGGAAATAGGAAGCATAACAGGCCTAAATCTATATGTTTATTGTGGAAATGATCCAATCAATCATGTTGATCCTGATGGGTGTGCTCCTAAATGGTGGCAAAGCGTTTTAATTGGAGTAGGTATTATTGTAGCTTCTGCCTTGTTAACAACGGCAATAACATTTACTGGAGGAGGAGCGATTGCTTTCTTTATTGCGGCTGGAAAAACTGCTTTAGGTGGACTTAAAATAGCAACTATTACAGGAATATCTGCTGGAATAGTTAGGGGAAGCAAGGCTGCGGTTAATGGTGAATCTTTAGAAGATATAGGTAAATCTACTTTATTAGGATTTTCAGATGGCTTTATCGTTGGCTCATTTTATGCTAGTGCATCTATTATTTTAGGTGCTTTATCTTACAAAGTATCTGGTTTGATTAATAATGGTTATGGTTTATCTAATGGAAAAATATTAGGAGGATATCAAACTCCAAAAACGCCTGGAATTTCAATTTTGACATATAAGGGTGGTATAAATGGGGGAAGATCATTTGGTTTAGACTTAGATATTTATAATGGACTTCATTTTCATACAAATAGATTTGGAATTGGAAAAAAGAGTAATTGGATAAAAACGCATCACTGGGAGTTTGTTCCTATTATTATAGGAATAAAAGTTGGCTTATCAGATGGATGGAGCGAATGGTAGGTGTGATTAATGAATTTCTTAAAAAAACATTTTGGATTAGGTAAATATATCATCTATAATATTGAGTATACTGACTCAAATGAATTTTTAGATGCAATAAGAAAAATTTTAAATTCATTAAAGTTAGAGTATATCGTTATTCAAATTTTTGTTAAGGACCCATTGAATTCTGCTTTATTAAACATGAAATCTAAGTTTGTAAAAATAAATAATTTTATGTTTTATGAGTTTAATAATTTGGATTTTGTCAATTATATAGATTTTAATAATTTAAGATTTATGAATATCTATTTATCAAGAAATGATATTTTTGATAAAATTGTGAATGTAAAATCCTTATATTCAATATTAATTTCCTTAGATAATTATTTTGAAACCACTGAATTAATAGTGAATAAGTCCAATTGTGATGATGGTATACTTAAAAGAATTAATGAAATTACTAAGCTATAAAAATTTTTAATAAAACCTTAATTTGCATAATTGTGTAGTTTTTTTATTGGTTGAGAATTTAAGTGATTATGAATTTTCAGGTACATTATTAAAACCTGATCATTTAGCTAGACCATATCAACATTCAACTTTACTTCAAAAAACATTCTTAAGTATGGAAAAATGGTAAATGAACGTCCTGGTGTTTATAATTTCACTATTAAAGGAGCATTTAAAATTGGTTGGGTTTCTCATGGTATTGAAAATATAGGAAGTCATTCAGTAACATGGAAAATAGTATTAGACATTGCAGAACATATGATTTTGCATATAGGATAACGAGATGAGAAAATATGAAATGGTTTAAAAAAAGATGATTATGATCAAATTTATGAAGTAAATATGAAGTTATTTTATAAATTAAATGATAATTACAATCGGAATAATATAATAAAGTACGATGATAACTCGTTTGGTTGTGATGGTAATGATACGTATTATTTTGATTATCAAGTTGCATTAATATCTAGTCGTCCTTTTATATTAAACTTTGATATTTATTCAAAAAAATGCTTGTCATGTGAAAGATATATATGGTTCGATAAAAAAACTAAAAACGAAAATATATGTATCGACAAATTTAGCAAAGGAGAATTATTAATTGAAGCAGAGTATTTTGATAGAGAACTGCCTATTTGCGAATACTTATTGAAAGATAATATTAAAATTGATTTTAATAAATCACGAATTTGTATATGAGATATTAATAATGATGAAGTTATTATGTTTGGTAATGGACAATATGCATCGTTTCAAAATAATAAATTAATAGGTGTAATTGTAGATTTTAAAAATGGAAATTTTGGTGATAAAAATTAAAAAGCGTTGATTACTATTATCGAAAAGATGCATTAGGGAATATAGAAAGAATAATTGACTCGAAAGGAAAGACGATAGTAAAATATGAATATAGCGTGTGGGGAGAACTGATAGAAGAAAAGGAAATAGAGAATAAAAAGATAGTAGAAGATAATCCATATAAATATAAGAGTTATTATTATGATAAAGAGAGTGGATTATATTATTTAAAGAGTAGATACTACTCAGCAAGTCTGCATAGGTTTATAAGTCTAGACCAAACAGAATATATGGAAATAGGAAGCATAACAGGCCTAAATCTATATGTTTATTGTGGAAATGATCCAGTTAATATGGCTGATCCTGATTGAAACTTTTGGGATATGGTGTTTGATGTGGCATTTATTGCTTGGGAAATATATGATTTGGTTAATGGTGGATATAAGGATTGGAAAAACTGGGTTGCACTAGGAATAGATGTTATATTTGCTGTAATTCCTTTTGTACAATCAGGTGCTGGTCAAGTAATCAAGGTTGGAAACAAAATTGATGATACAGTAGACGTAGCTAATGCTATTAACAAAATCGATAATATCAAAGATATGTCCAAAGTAACTATGATTGGAAGAAGTATGGATCGTGTAACTGATACGGCAAAATTAATTGGAAAAGCAGATAATCTATATGTTGCTTGGAAAGGTTTTGATGCTACAGCAACTGGTTTAAAAAGAATTGTTCATAATGGTATTTCTATGATACATGATGCTGGCTGGATGTTTGGTAAACTAAGAAGTGGATATACAGTTATTGATATTGGTATGACTACTTTACATAGAGGTAGAGGACTCTATTATGGAGCTGAACGTTTTGTAATAATTTTATGGAAAACAAGAAATATTTGGAAATTACCAATTAATTATTATTCCTAGGAGAGATTTAAATGGATTTTAAAAAAGAATTTACTGATTTAGCTAAAAAGTATAATTTGAATTATAAATATCAAGAGTTTAAGAATTGTTTTGGAGGAAATTGGTTGGTTTGTACACATAGTTTATATAATGATTCTGGATGTTTTACAATTCATTGTTTGCCTCAAAGAGGAGAAGTAGACTTCTATTTTGCAGATAAATTTAGTACAGATAGAAAAGAATTGTGTAGTAAAGCGGTAAATGTTTATGAAGTTGAAAAATCTATTTGGAAAAAGAAAACCAAAATATGGTTTTTTAAAAATCCATTTTATTACTGTAGTCAAGATAAAATAATTAAAACACTAATAGAAGTAATTAATACATCAATAGAAGAAAATAATGAATTCTTTGGACTAAAAATTAAATGATAAAAAAATAATTAAATGGACTTTTGACAAATTTAATTTAAATTTTATTATGATAAAGAGAGTGGATTATATTATTTAAAGAGTAGATACTACTCAGCAAGTCTGCATAGGTTTATAAGTCTAGACCAAACAGAATATATGGAAATAGGAAGCATAACAGGCCTAAATCTATATGTTTATTGTGGAAATGATCCAATCAATCATGTTGATCCTGATGGGTGTGCTCCTAAATGGTGGCAAAGCGTTTTAATTGGAGTAGGTATTATTGTAGCTTCTGCCTTGTTAACAACGGCAATAACATTTACTGGAGGAGGAGCGATTGCTTTCTTTATTGCGGCTGGAAAAACTGCTTTAGGTGGACTTAAAATAGCAACTATTACAGGAATATCTGCTGGAATAGTTAGGGGAAGCAAGGCTGCGGTTAATGGTGAATCTTTAGAAGATATAGGTAAATCTACTTTATTAGGATTTTCAGATGGCTTTATCGTTGGCTCATTTTATGCTAGTGCATCTATTATTTTAGGTGCTTTATCTTACAAAGTATCTGGTTTGATTAATAATGGTTATGGTTTATCTAATGGAAAAATATTAGGAGGATATCAAACTCCAAAAACGCCTGGAATTTCAATTTTGACATATAAGGGTGGTATAAATGGGGGAAGATCATTTGGTTTAGACTTAGATATTTATAATGGACTTCATTTTCATACAAATAGATTTGGAATTGGAAAAAAGAGTAATTGGATAAAAACGCATCACTGGGAGTTTGTTCCTATTATTATAGGAATAAAAGTTGGCTTATCAGATGGATGGAGCGAATGGTAGGTGTGATTAATGAATTTCTTAAAAAAACATTTTGGATTAGGTAAATATATCATCTATAATATTGAGTATACTGACTCAAATGAATTTTTAGATGCAATAAGAAAAATTTTAAATTCATTAAAGTTAGAGTATATCGTTATTCAAATTTTTGTTAAGGACCCATTGAATTCTGCTTTATTAAACATGAAATCTAAGTTTGTAAAAATAAATAATTTTATGTTTTATGAGTTTAATAATTTGGATTTTGTCAATTATATAGATTTTAATAATTTAAGATTTATGAATATCTATTTATCAAGAAATGATATTTTTGATAAAATTGTGAATGTAAAATCCTTATATTCAATATTAATTTCCTTAGATAATTATTTTGAAACCACTGAATTAATAGTGAATAAGTCCAATTGTGATGATGGTATACTTAAAAGAATTAATGAAATTACTAAGCTATAAAAATTTTTAATAAAACCTTAATTTGCATAATTGTGTAGTTTTTTTATTGGTTGAGAATTTAAGTGATTATGAATTTTCAGGTACATTATTAAAACCTGATCATTTAGCTAGACCATATCAACATTCAACTTTACTTCAAAAAACATTCTTAAGTATGGAAAAATGGTAAATGAACGTCCTGGTGTTTATAATTTCACTATTAAAGGAGCATTTAAAATTGGTTGGGTTTCTCATGGTATTGAAAATATAGGAAGTCATTCAGTAACATGGAAAATAGTATTAGACATTGCAGAACATATGATTTTGCATATAGGATAACGAGATGAGAAAATATGAAATGGTTTAAAAAAAGATGATTATGATCAAATTTATGAAGTAAATATGAAGTTATTTTATAAATTAAATGATAATTACAATCGGAATAATATAATAAAGTACGATGATAACTCGTTTGGTTGTGATGGTAATGATACGTATTATTTTGATTATCAAGTTGCATTAATATCTAGTCGTCCTTTTATATTAAACTTTGATATTTATTCAAAAAAATGCTTGTCATGTGAAAGATATATATGGTTCGATAAAAAAACTAAAAACGAAAATATATGTATCGACAAATTTAGCAAAGGAGAATTATTAATTGAAGCAGAGTATTTTGATAGAGAACTGCCTATTTGCGAATACTTATTGAAAGATAATATTAAAATTGATTTTAATAAATCACGAATTTGTATATGAGATATTAATAATGATGAAGTTATTATGTTTGGTAATGGACAATATGCATCGTTTCAAAATAATAAATTAATAGGTGTAATTGTAGATTTTAAAAATGGAAATTTTGGTGATAAAAATTAAAAAGCGTTGATTACTATTATCGAAAAGATGCATTAGGGAATATAGAAAGAATAATTGACTCGAAAGGAAAGACGATAGTAAAATATGAATATAGCGTGTGGGGAGAACTGATAGAAGAAAAGGAAATAGAGAATAAAAAGATAGTAGAAGATAATCCATATAAATATAAGAGTTATTATTATGATAAAGAGAGTGGATTATATTATTTAAAGAGTAGATACTACTCAGCAAGTCTGCATAGGTTTATAAGTCTAGACCAAACAGAATATATGGAAATAGGAAGCATAACAGGCCTAAATCTATATGTTTATTGTGGAAATGATCCA
>CAKOLP010000016.1 GCA_934096025.1 uncultured Bacilli bacterium | reverse complement strand
GACACATTTAGCTTTGATTTATTTAAAGATTATGGAGGAAGAAACATTCTAAAAATAAAAAAAGACCAAGAAAGTAAGTTTGATAATCTCCGTTCATACGACAAAATAATCAAAAAACCATTAAAAAATAAAAATAATAATTGAAAAAAAACATATTTTAAGATAAAATTAATTAAGATAGGGTTGATTTAAGTGAATGAAAATATAGATAAAAAACAAGAAGTATTGCAAATTCCTATAGAAGACATTATACCTAATAGGTTCCAACCTAGACTTACCTTTAATGATGAGTCCTTAAATGACTTAGCTTCATCTATCAAGGTTCATGGTATAATTCAGCCATTAATATTAAGAAAAAAGGAAGATAAATACGAGATAATCGCCGGAGAAAGAAGATATAAAGCCGCTAAAATGGCTGGACTTCTTGAAGTACCGGGAATAGTTTCTAATCTTGATGATTTTACCTCAGCAGAAGTGGCAATAGTTGAAAACATTCAACGAAAAGACTTAACAGCCATCGAGGAAGCAAAATCATACCAAGCATTATTAGATAAAGGATATATGACCCAAGAAGAATTAGCAAAGAAAATGGGGATATCTCAGTCAGCCATTTCTAATAAATTGCGACTTCTTACATTAGATGCTTCCGTACAAGATGCTGTCTTAAATGAAAAAATTTCTGAAAGACACGCTAGAACTTTATTAAAAGTACCAAATCACACAAAACAACAAGAACTATTAAATCGAATAATTTCTGAAAGATTAACAGTTCGCCAATTAGAAGATATAATAAAAAAAGGAGAAAAAACTTTGAATAATGTAGATAAAACACCAGATATAGAAAATATGTTAAATAATTCTAAAGATATTGTGCCAATCGAAGATCAAATAAACGATGTTAAGCCCAAAAATCCGGATTCACTTTTTGGCACTCCGGAAAATATTCCTAATAAGTTCTTTAACTTTTTGGAAGACTCAGCAGCTAACTTAAGTACTGAAGAAGAAAGGCCTCAACCTATTCAAAATATTGAAGATGATATTGAAATGCTTGATGATTTTTTACCTAGTGAAAATAGCCAAGCTTATGCTGAAGAAGTAACTAAGAAAATAATTGATTTAAACTTAGATAAAGATAAATGTGAAATAAACATTTCAAATGATGAAAGTGGCACAACAATTACAATTAAAATAAAGAAGTAATTATTCTACTTCCTTACTAACATAGCTTTCTTTAAGTGCCCCTGGTTCACTGCCTTTAACATAATAGTAAAGGGCAGTTTTTTTATTGTCCTTAGCTTCTTCCCCACTTACAGCATCTCTAGGAATTGCCACCACATTTTTAGGCATCTTATACCAATTATCTTCTTTATCTTTTAAGACATCCTCTATTGTACTTGCCCACATTTTCTTGGTGCTATTTCTAACCTTATTATTTACTTCCAAATTATTATCATATCCACTCCACATCATAACAAGGGCATCTTGATTGTATCCAACAACCCAATAATCGGTATTCGTAGACCCTGTTTTAAGTGCATATTTTTTAGTCAATTGTGAAGCAATATTTAAAGCCGTCGGGGTAGTATAGTCCGTAAAAACAGCATTCGTTGTACTTGTTAACATTTCATTTAAGATATAAGTATAGTTAGGATTTAACACTAATTTTTTTTCTGTTTCATGTTCATATAAAACATTACCATTTAAGTCCTCGATTTTTTCAATAAAATATAAGTCTTTTTTATATCCACTATCAGCAAAAGTTGTATATCCACTAGCATAATCTAGCATATTTATTTCCGTAGTACCTAAAGGTAAGGAAGCAACATTGGATAAATTTGTTGTAATACCAGCTCTCTTAGCAACATCAATCATGGCATCGCCCCCTAAGAAAAGATTGGTTTTAACAGCATAAATATTATCTGATAAAGCTAAAGCTGTAGCCATAGTTATATTTTTACTAGCATATAAACCCCCGGCATTTTGGGGCGCATAACTTTTTCCGTTTGATAGGTTGAAAGTCGTAGCTTCACTTAAAAAAGTCGAAGACATAGTCATATTATTTTCTAAAGCTGCATAATACAAGAAAGGCTTCATTGTAGATCCTACCTGTCTTTTACTGTGAATAGCACGGTTATATTGACTAGTAGCATAATTAGTTCCCCCGGTTAAGGCCAAAACAGCCCCGGTACTTGGATTTACTATAACACTAGCAACTTGAATATTTTCATCACCTAAATTATCTAAAATATTTTGTTCCATACTCTTTTGGGCTTCAATATCCAGTGTCGTATAAATCTTAATTCCTCCGGCATCAACTAAAGACTTAGGCACTTCCTGGATTTTATTTAATTCATTTAAAACAGCATCTTGATAATACATAAGCATTTGTAAATTATTTTGTTTACTTTCCCCATATATTTCTACATCTTTTTGAAACAAGTTATTATAAGTATTTTCATCAATATAATTGTTATTAAGCATTGACTTAGCAACAACCCAAGCCCTTTTTATGGCATTATCATAATTAGATACGGGATTATATCCCGCGGGATTTTTGGGAATACCTGCAAGAATTATTGCTTCTTCCAAAGTTAATTCATTAGGTTTCTTATTAAAATAATATTTCGAAGCATTAGCAATACCTAAGTTTCCTTGACCATAATTAATAGTGTTTAAGTATCCCTCTAAGATTTGTTTTTTTTCATAATGGACTTCCAGTTCCAGTGTCAAAAAAGCTTCTTCAATCTTTCTTTTCCAAGTTTTATCAAAATCAAGATATAAATTCTTTATATATTGTTGAGATATCGTCGAAGCACCTTGATATATTTTCTTATTTTTAATATTTACAGCCATAGCTTTAGCAATTCTTAAATAATCAAACCCATTATGCTTATAAAAATTCTTATCCTCAACAGCAATAACAGCATTAATTAAATCAGGGCTAATATTTTCAATATCTATCCACTCATTTGACCTAGAACCTTGGTATAATAATTCATTCTTATTATCATAAATATATAAGCTTCCACTAGTTTTTAAATCAAGTTTCGGACTAATATAAGCATAAACATATAGCCCAGTAATTACCACAATCATAGATATAAATAAAAAAGTCGACATTTTAACAAAAAATTTTATTACTTTCAAAGTACTCACCTAAAATTTAGTATGTATTTAATAGAATTATATATACATTTATATTAAATTCTGTTATAATGTTTTGGAAAAAAAGAGGTGTATTATGTTAATTGACTGGAAACTAATAAGTGATAACGAAATTATAATAGAAGAACATAATAAAGAAGCTAAATTTACTGACAATATTTTAGAATACATAGATGAATATGGTACGCATATTATAAATCTTAATGAAAAAACATATGCCAGAGTAACCGAAGACAATACTTTCAAAGTAGACTTTATTAACAACATATTAACAATAACTTTTTTAAACCAAGATTTAAAATATGATATAGCCACTAGCTTTTTAAAAGATGACAATAGTATAACATTAACATATTCTCTCGGAGAAGAAAATAAAACAATAATTGTAACAAGAGGTGGAATAGATGAAAACTAAATTAGAAAACTTAATTAAAGGTATAATAAATGAGTTCGGGGTTGATGAAATAGTGGAAATAAGTCGTCCAAAAGAAGAAGTAAACGGAGATTATTCTACGAATATAGCTTTAAAACTTGCAAGAGCCCTAAAAAAAGCACCTTTAGAAATAGCTAAGGAAATAGCTGCCAAAATAGATGCCCATTATATTACTAAAGTAGAAGTTAAAGCTCCCGGTTTTATTAACTTTTTTGTAAAAAAAGATTATTTATTAGAAAACATAAACTATTGCCTAGAACAAAAAGAAAAGTATGGAAGCAATAATATCGGTAATAATAAAAAAGTAAACATTGAATTTGTAAGTGCTAATCCTACAGGGATACTTCACTTAGGAAATGCCCGGGGAGGGGCTTACGGAGATTCTTTAGCAAGAATATTAAAGTTTTCTGGCTTCCAAGTTACGAAAGAATATTATGTAAATGATGCTGGAAATCAAATAAATAATTTAGGATTATCTATTTTAGCACGATATAAAGAAGCCTGTGGCGTAGAAGCTACTATGCCAGAAAATGGTTATTTTGGTAAAGAAATAATTGCTATAGCTAAAGACATTTATGATAAATACCAAGATTCATGCCTAAATAATGATTTAGAATATTTTAAAAATTTAGGAATAGACTTTTTACTTTCACGAATTAAAAGTGATTTAAAAGAATACAGAATAGAATATGATTGTTTCACAAGTGAAAAAAAGATTAAAGAAAAGTACAATTTAACAGATATTATTAATAATTTTAAAGAAAAAGGTTATGCTTATGATAAAGACGGGGCAACATGGTTTGCGTGTAGTAAATTATTTGATGATAAAGACCACGTTTTAATAAAAGAAGATGGAACAATTACTTATTTAGTTCCTGATATTGCTTACCATTATGATAAATATGCTCGTGGCTACGATAAGATTATTGATATTCTCGGAACTGATCACCATGGTTATGTAGCAAGATTAAAAAGTAGTGTTAAAGCCCTAGGAAATGACCCTGAAAAATTAGATGTTAAGCTTCTTCAATTAGTACGCCTTGTGGAAAATGGTGAAGTAGTAAAAATGAGTAAAAGAAGTGGTAAATCCGTTACTTTAAAAGAATTAATTGATGAAGTAGGTGTAAATGCCGTAAGATATTTCTTTTCAAAGTATAGTCTAGATACGCAAATGGACTTTGACCTTAATTTAGCAAAAAGTAAGTCAAATGAAAACCCAGTTTTTTATGTAAGTTATGCTTATGCTCGGATATGTTCTATCCTAGAGGATTGTAAAGAAACAAAAAATATAGAAAAATATATTGCATTAAATGATAAGCTATCATATAATGTTTTAGAAAAAGTTTACGAATTTAGTGAAGTTGTTGAAAATGCAGCCTTAAAAGAGAAGCCTCATTTGATAACAAACTATGTTTATGAACTAGCTAGTGTATTTCATGCTTACTATGCAAATAAACGAGTTATAACTTCTAATTCTGAAGAAACTTTTGAAAATATAAATTTAATTAGGTGTGTTAAACAAACACTTAAAAACGCATTAGATTTAATCGGGGTAATTCCCCCAGAAAAAATGTAAGGAGAATGAAAAATGAAAATAAAAGATTTATCTAAAGAAGAATTAGAGCTTATGGGATATGATGATATAGCATTATTAGTTCTTCAAGAAAATGGTCATAAAATGAAGTTAAAAGAAATATTTGCTCGTGTTTGTGAAATACTTGAACTTCCTGCTGAGACTGTAGATAATCAAATAATGGATTTTTTTGAACAACTTTCTATCAATAAAAAGTTTATAATGCTAGACAATGGCTTTTGGGACTTACAAACAAGACATAACTTCGATTTAGTAGTAGATGAAGAAGAAGAAACTGAAGAAACCGAAGAAAAAAGTGAAGAAGAAGTTGACGAAATTACCGAAGATGAAGAAGATGAAGACATCTTTTATGATAAGACTGATGAAACTGATGATGTGGAAGATGACGACTTAGCAGATTTAGTAGTGGTTGATGATATAGAAGAAGAAAACTTATAGCTTTATGTATTAATGCAGTAATTACATAAGGAGGAAAAAATGTTTAATAGATTAGATGCAATAGTAAAAAAATATGAAGAATTAAAAGAAGAATTAGTTAAGCCAGAGAACTTAAATGACTTTAATAAACTAAAGACTCTATCAAAAGAACAAAGTGATTTAGAAGAAGTAGTTAACGTTTATAGTGCATATAAAAAGGCAACTAAAGATTTAGAAGAAGCAAAACTTATGGAAAATGATCCAGAGTTAGAAGAAATAGCAAAAGAAGAAATTAAAAATCTACAAAAAGAATTAGACAGACTATATCATGAATTAGAAGTCTTATTAATACCTAAAGATGAAAATGACGGAAAAAACGTTATTATGGAAATAAGAGGTGCAGCAGGTGGAGATGAAGCCAATATTTTTGCCGGAGACCTTTACAGAATGTATTCTTATTATGCTGAGGCAAACAACTGGAAAATAGAAGTTATCAATGAAATTGCGGGAACAAGCGGAGGATATTCTCAAATAGAGTTTATGGTAAAAGGAGCTAATGTATATAGCAAATTAAAATATGAAAGTGGATCTCACCGTGTTCAAAGAGTACCTCAAACAGAAGCTCAAGGTAGGGTACATACATCTACGGCAACGGTTTTAGTAATGCCAGAAGTGGATAGTGTTAATATAGACATTAAAGAAAGTGATTTAAAAACAGATGTATTCCACTCAAGCGGAGCAGGCGGTCAATCAGTAAATACAGCCAATTCGGCGGTAAGAATTACACACTTGCCAACAGGTATAGCGGTAACTTGCCAAACTGAAAGAAGCCAACTTCGTAATAAGGAACGGGCAATGCAATTATTAAAGATTAAGATTAACGATGAAATTATGCATAAGCAAGAAAGTGAGCTCGGAGCTGAAAGAAAGTCTAAAATTGGTTCCGGAGATAGATCTGAAAAAATAAGAACTTATAATTATCCACAAAATAGGGTGACAGATCATCGCATAGGTTTTTCTACCATGACACTAGATAGAGTAATGGACGGAGACCTAGGTGTAATAATTGATGCTTTAATTAACGAAGATTTAAAACTAAAATTAGCTGGTATGTCATTATAACCAGTTTTTTTATGAAATATTTTAAAACAATTAGTGCTAATAAAATAAATATATGATATAGTTAAGGGGTATTTGAAAGATTATTTTCTAAAAATGCAGAATAGGGGCAAATATGCAAAAAGAACAAATAAGTAAACCTGACTGGGAGTTATTAACAAAAAAATATAGTGAAGAAGAACTAAATAACTTACTAAAAACAATACCACCCCAATATTTAATTGGCAATGTTGAATTTTTAAATTGTCAGATAAACGTTGATAAAAGAGTACTTATACCACGATTTGAAACTGAGCTTTTAGTGGATACTACCATAAAACTAATTAACAAAATGTTTTCAAAAAAAGTAGATATTATCGATTTAGGAACGGGAAGTGGTTGCATTGCAATTGCTTTAAAGAAGAACCTAGATGCTAATGTAACAGCCCTAGATATATCAAAAGATGCCTTAGACTTAGCCCAGGAAAATGCTAGCCTTAATAACACAGAAATAAATTTTATTAATCAAAGCATGGAAGAAGAATTACCCACAACTTATGATGTTATTATATCTAACCCTCCCTATATCCCAGAAGACGGCTTTGTAGAGAATATTGTTAAAGCAAATGAACCAAGCATAGCATTATTTGCTCCTCAAAATGGCATCTATTATTATGACGTCATATTAAAAAAGCATTTAAAAAATCTAAACAACCCAGGTCTTATAGCATTTGAAATCGGGGATTCGGAAGAACAATTACTTACTAACATTTTAAAAAATTACTCTGTAAAATACGAATTTAAACAAGATTTACAAGGCTTAACAAGATACTTATTTATCTTTAATGAATAAATAAGTATTTTTTTACCCAATACTTTTTTAGGTGACTGAAAATGAAAAAAATAGTAATAATGATATTTATAGTAATGGTACTTTTATTATTAAACACTAAAAATGAACAAATAATTATCCCAAGTGATGCAATCCGTTTTAGAATAATAGCAAATAGTAATAACTTAAAAGACCAAGAAGAAAAAATAAAATTAAAAAACGACTTAGAACCTATTATTGCCAACATTTTAAACACATCTAAAACTAAGGAAGAAACTAAAAACAACATAAACGATAACTTAAACTTAATTAAAAAAACAGTTGAAAGTCATAATCTAGATTATAATTTAAACTTTGGCCAAAACTACTTTCCAGAAAAAACATATAAGGGCATAACATACAGCAGTGGCAATTATGATTCTTTAGTAATAACACTTGGAAGTGGCAAAGGAGATAATTGGTGGTGTGTTTTATTTCCCCCGTTATGCTTAATTGAAGCCCAAGAAGACAATTTAGATGATTATACTTACACATCTTACATTAAGGAATTAATTGACAAATATTAAATTCTCGAAAGAATAGATACCATAAAAATAACTTATATGGTATTATTTTTTTGTTGAAAGGGAGTGACAAATATGTTTGTTGGAAACAACATATCAAAATTTAGAAAAGAACAAAATCTTACTCAAGAGAAATTAGCAGATTTAATTCATGTAAGTAATAAAGCTATAAGTAGTTATGAAAATAATCGTAATTTACCAAACATTGAAACATTAATACTATTATCAGAAGTTCTAGATGTTTCCATAAATGATATTTTAGGAATAAAAGCCAATCATAACGAAGAACTAAAAGATAAATATAAAAAACAAAAAAAAGAAGAACTTAAAATATTTATTACTTTAGGTATATTTTCACTAATCTATATTTTTGTTAGTAACTATATTATATCAGGAAGTCTATTAAGCCTAAATAGTACCTTTGTTAAAAAAGATATACTAAAAGTTATAATTATAGGAACCTCATTTTATGGGTTAGTGGCAATAATTCTTTATGGAATATATTACTTAAAACTAGAGGAAAAAAAGCCTTTAGTAACAATGTTTGTAACATTTATAGTGGTAATAATTCTAGGTCTAGTTTTATATAATTTCTAAAAAATAAAAACAATCATATATTTTATTGGTGATAACATGAAAGAATATGTATCCGTAATGCTAATTGGTGTATCCTTATCTATGGATACATTTTCTTTATCTTTAAGTATTGGAACACTAATAAAGAATAATAAACACTTAAAAATATTTCCTTTTCTAGTAGGAATCTTCCATTTTCTAAGGCCCCTTATAGGAAATAAGATTGGTATAACTTTAATGGACTGTTTTAATATTGCTAGTAATATTGTACTTGGACTCATATTAATTATTCTCGGGGTAAATCTGGGACTACAATATTTCAAAAAAGAAGAAGTAAATTTAAATTTAAGTTTCTTAAGCATAGTTTTTCTTGCCCTAAGTGTAAGTATAGATTCGTTTACAGTGGGTATTGGCCTAAGTGATATAACGAGTAAGTATTATTTGTCTAGTTTAATCTTTTCATTATGCAGCTTTTCTTTTACAACTTTAGGCATTATTATAGGTAAATATTCTAGTCAATTAATTGGTAAATATGCTAATATTTTAGGAATAACTTTGCTTCTCATACTAGGCATATATCATTTACTTTAAAAAGATAAAAATCCTATGAAAAATAGAGTTAGTTTTAATTAGGATTATGATATTATTTTTATGAAAAGGGGGTATGTATATGAATGTTGGTACTAACATAGCAAAGTTTAGAAAGGCAAAAAAACTAACTCAAGAAGAACTAGCAAAGGAAATAAATGTTAGCCCAAAAACAATAAGTAGTTATGAAACGAACCGAATTTACCCAATATTGAAATGCTTATTCTTTTATCACAAGCTTTAGATGTAAAAATAGATGATTTCTTGGCTTTAACAAAAGAAAATAGTATAGAAATAAAGAAAAAATACGAGAAAAAGAATCTTATTAAAGTAGTAGTTATATTTTTAGTTTCTTATTCATTTTATTATATTTTATTTTAAATGAATATACTATAGTGGCAAGTTTAATGGCAAAATCATATTTAGTTGGTACTTTATCATTTGAAGATTTTAAAACTGCAGAGTTTTTAATTTTTATAGATAGTATAGAGTATATATTAGTAATGCTTGTAGCAATTTTCCTTTACTGGCTAGGAAAAGAACGAAAACATAAAATAATGCTCGTAGTAGCCATAATCCTACTTTTAATAGTGGTAGCCTCAATAATAACTACAGGTATTAACTATATTTATAGTGATGTTTTAGCTTGTTTAGTAATGGGAATAATAAGTTTAGTTATATCTTTAAAGAACATAATCAAAAAGTAATTCGATATTATTTGTCATAAAAATTAATTATGATATAATTGATTAGTAATTAATATATTTTAAAGAGGCGATAATATTGAAAAAAATTATAATTGAGGGAAATAAGATTCTAAGTGGCAAGATAAAAATTGGGGGTGCCAAAAATAGTGTCGTGGCATTAATACCTGCTTCCATAATGGCTACGGGAAAAGTTGAAATATCCAATGTACCAAATATATCTGATAAAGATGCACTAATAGAAATTATCAAATTATTAAATGCCGATGTAATCTTAAATAAAGATGTTATGAAAATAAATGCCAAAAATATTAAAAATAAGGTAATACCTGAAGAATTAAGTAACAAATTAAGAGCTTCATACTATTTTATGGGAGCTTTACTTGCGCGGTTTAAACACGTAGAAATTTATTTTCCCGGGGGTTGTAATATAGGCACAAGACCAATAGATTTACACTTAAAAGGTTTTGAAATGCTCGGAGCAACTATAACAAAAGAAGATACTAAGTACATTATAAGTGCTGAAGAATTAAACGGTTCAAATATCTTTTTAGATTTTCCCTCTGTAGGGGCTACGATTAATATTATGTTAGCAGCCACGCTAGCTAAAGGTACCACTATAATAGATAATGCAGCAAGAGAAGCAGAAATAGTAAATATAGCTGAGTTATTAAACAATTTAGGTGCCAATATCAAAGGAGCAGGAACAGATAAGATAATTATCGAGGGAGTAGAAAAACTTCATGGTGGTAAGATAAAAGTAATGCCAGATAGAATTGAAGCTGGAACTTATGTTATCATGGGGGCGCTTCTTGGCAAAAACCTAGAAATCGACGGTTTAGTCCCAGAACACAACATTGTTCTTCTAAATAAACTTCAAGAAATGGGTGTTGACTTTAAACTAGATAATCACAAAATGATTCTAAATAAAAGTAATCATTTAAAACCTACGAATATAAGAACTGTAGCATACCCTGGCTTTCCGACTGACTTAGGTCAACCTATGGCTGTTTTATTAACTCAAGCCGACGGTATTTCCTTATTTGAAGAAACTATTTGGGAAAACAGAATGGGGCATGTTAAATACTTAAATCAAATGGGAGCAAAAATAGAAGCAGAAAGACAACACGCTAAAATAGAGGGGCGTACCCCACTTCATGGAGAAGAAATAACCGCAACAGACCTAAGGGCAGGGGCAGCATTAGTAACTGCAGGTCTAATAGCTGAAGGCACAACAATAATTAATGATGTAGAGCATATTCTAAGGGGTTATGAAAGAATTATTAACAAATTATCTAAAGTTGGTGCTAATATTAAAATTATTGAAGTATAATGTAAAGAATAAATCTTTGCATTTTTTTTATGGGGGTTTTAAATGAAAAGAAGATATAAGCTTTTAATAATCATATTACTAGGTACAGCCTTAGCTTTTATAATAAGCATGAATAGACCAAAAGAAAAAACATCACTAACTGCAATCGGAGACGGTTTAAGTCTAGGAATGACCCCATATAAAATTCCTGGCACAAGTTTTAACGACTATCTAAAAGAATTATTAGAAAATAAAAAAGACCTAGAAAACTATAACAACGAATTTACTAAATTGCATTTACGAATAAAAGATTTAAATGACTACCTT
>CAKOLP010000015.1 GCA_934096025.1 uncultured Bacilli bacterium | reverse complement strand
CTTATGAACTTAAAAACGATGATGTAGTAAATATCAAAACTAATAGTAGCAGTAGACCTAATAAGGCCTGGTTAAGTTTTGTTAAAACAAATCAAGCTAAAAGTAAAATTAAATCTTTCTTTAGTAAACAAGATAAGGAAGAATACATTATAAAAGGGAAAAATATTTTAGAGGCAGAATTAAGAAAAAGACATCTTGCTTTTAATGAAGTCTTGACAAGCGATGCTATAAATAAAATTATAAAAGATTTAAAAGTAAAAGATTTAGATGATATTTATTTGGCTTTAGGTTCTTTAAGATATACTGCCAGTTATATTATTAATTTAACTAAAACTGATAAACACCAAGTAAATGATGCTATTTTTGTTCGTAAAAATAATACTCCGAAAATCAATTATAAGAGTGCGATATTAGTTGACGGTGCTGATAATATTATGGTTAATTTAGCTAAGTGTTGTATGCCAATCAAGGGTGATGAAATAATTGGTTATATTACTAAAGGCCAAGGCATAACTGTTCATAAGAAATCTTGTCATAATGTTTTAGGAAACGATAGAATTATTGATGTTTGCTGGAATGACACAAGTACCACAGTGTTTTATACTAATATCTATGTAGTGTTAAAAGAAAAGAAAGATATTTTAGTAAATATTATTACGGAAATAGGTAAAAAGGGTAGCCAAGTAAAATCTTGTGCTTTAAAAGAACTTAATGATACATATGTTTATGAAATAAATATTAATATAAAAGATAAAGAAGAATTAAATACAATTAAGAATGCTTTAAGAAAAATGCCATACGTTTTAGATGTCAAAGACTTTATCTAAGGGAGGAAATTATGCGTGTAGTAATACAAAGGGTTAAAGAAGCAAGTGTAAGTGTAAATGCTGAGGTTATAAATGAGATTAAGACTGGCTTTATGCTTCTTGTTTCTTTTACACAAACTGATACACTAGAAAAAACAAAAAAAATGGCTCAAAAAATTGCCAATATAAGAATTTTCCCAGATGAAAATGGGGTTATGAACAAATCCATTTTAGATAATGGGGGAAGTATTTTATCCATTTCGCAGTTTACTTTATATGCTGAGACTAAAAAAGGAAATAGACCGTCATATATTAATGCCTTAAATGGTAGTGAAGCTATAAAACTTTATGAAGCATTTAATGAAGAAATGAATACATACGTTCCTACATTTCCTGGGGTTTTTGGGGCTGATATGCAAGTTAGTTTAATTAATGATGGCCCAGTTACTATTCTTTTAGAGGTTTAGACTATGATAGAAAAACTTTTAAAATATAAAACATTTTTAACATATTTTGTATCTTCTGGGTTATCTTTTTTGATTGATCTTTTAGCATTTACGGTAATATTTCACTTTTTAAAAGATATTTTAGTTTCTTCATACCTTGCTAGGGTAGTATCTAGTATCTTTAATTATATAGTAAATAGAAACTTTGTTTTTAAGAAAAATAATAACAATTCTTTAATTAGTTATTTTACTTTGGTTTTAATAAATATTACTATATCAGGGTTATTAGTTACTAAAATATATGATAATTTATCTATAAACGCTACTTTAATTAAAGGCGTTATTGATATAATTATATTTGTAATTAATTATTTTTTACAAAAATTCTTTATTTTCAATGATAAGAAAAAAGAAAAAAATACCCATATATTTTTGATGATTTTGATATTTGTTGCAATGTTTTCTCACTTAGATGAAAGCGGACTTACTATGAATTATCAAGTGCTAGATTATCTTAATATGTTATTATCAATACCAATTTTATATATTTTATTTAAAAAAGAGGGCAATAATAACCTTTTAATTAATGTTCTAAGTGTAATTTTTTCATTGTTTATGATAATTGGTTATAGTTTTATTAATACTTATAGTTTTAGTTTAATTTATCAAAATGATATAAATATTATTGTTAGTTTATTCAAACTTTTAGGTTATTATGTATTTTTTAGACAATTACTTATGCGAATATTTATGTTTTTTACGGAGCATAATTTTCGTGGGGTTAACTTAAAGTTTGGCAATCACCCATTTTTATATAGTGTACTTGTTTTAAGCTTAATGTATGGACTTTATCTTATTTTTTATTATCCTGGTGTAATTAATTATGACAATGCCAATCAAATAAAAGAGGTTCTTGGTCTTCATACAAGATATTTAGATAGTATTATAGTTTTAAATGAAAATGTTACTCTTACAAATTTTAATCCAATTTTGCATACGCTTTTATTGGGAAATTTAGTAAAATTGGGAATTACAATAGGTAATTTAAATATTGGTTTATTTTTATACACATTGATTCAAGAAGCAATAGTTATCTTAGTACTTGCTTATTCTATATATTTTTTGAAAAAAGAAAATATTAAAGATAATTATCTTTTAATGATACTATTGTGTTATATAATTGTGCCATTTTATCCATTTTATGCACTAACTGCAGTGAAAGATACTTTGTTTTGTGTTTTTGTAATTCTATATATTATTTACTTATATAAATATATAACTTATAAATTTAGTTTAAAGGATTATATAATTTTTATTGCTATTATGTTGCTTGTTACACTTCTTCGAACAAATGGGGCGATTATTATAGCTTTAAGTTTACCTTTTGTTTTATTAATTAGAAATATTAATAGAAAGACTTTAGGTTTAACAATATTTATATTCTTATTTATATTTATTTATAATAAGTCTTTGCCGGCTTTAAATATTCCAAACACTTCTATAAGAGAGGGCTTATCAATTCCCTTTCAACAAACAGCTAATTATGTTCGGACTTATCCTCTTGAAGTTGCAGAGGAAGAAAAAAAAGCTATAGATAAAATACTAGGATATGAAACTTTAGGAAAACGTTATAATGAAGTTTTATCGGATCCAGTAAAAAATGAATATAATAAGTATGCTACGAGCGAGGATTTACAAGCTTATTTAGAAGTATGGTTTAAAATGTTTTTTAAACACCCAGATGTTTATTTTAATGCTACTTTAAGTAATACATACGGTTATTTTTATCCTAGTGAATATAATTGGTATGTTTATACTAATCTAAATAAAAAACTTCAAGAAGCTGGATATGATTATCATTTTAATGATTTAGCAAGTGGTAGACAAGCTCTTAAGAATTATGCTGGAGCATGGAGATATATTCCTATTATTAATTTATTAGTAAATTGTGCGTTTTATACTTGGGTTTATTTATTCTTACTTATAAGTTTAATTATTACTAAAAATAAGAAACTAATAATAATTTTATTGCCAGCGTTTTCATTAATTGCTATGTGCTTTATAGGGCCAGCGAACACTTACTTTAGATATGTATTACCATATGCAATGTCATTACCACTTATTCTTACTTTGGTAATAAAAAAGATAAACAAAAATAGCCTTGTGTAAAAACGAGGTTTTATTTTATTAAAATAAGATATGCAAAAAAATAAAAGAAGTGCTTATAAAATGATTAAATAAAGTCATAATTTTAAAAAAATATTTTAATTAATGAATTTGAAAATTTGTAATTTTATTAAAGGAAAATATAGACACAAAATTAAATTTGTAGTATAGTAAGTATATATTTTATTTGATTTGAAAGAGTAAAAAAAGAGTATTTATATAGAGAGCTAATGGTGGGTGGAAATTAGTAAATAACTTTCTTGAAAGAACAACAAATCGTGAAGAATAAACGAGTGTTTTGCGTTAAAAAACAAAAGAGCATAGATTCTATGAATTAAGGTGGCACCGCGGGGAAACTCGTCCTTAGGCAAATTAATTCATGGTTTTTTTGTATTTAGAAAGGGAATGGTAAAAATGTTTAATAGTGATTATAGTATTAATAATTTAAATGAAACAGTAACTCTTAGAGGCTGGGTTGCCAAAAGTCGTAATTTAGGTGGAGTTCTATTTATTGATTTAAGAGACAGGAGTGGAATAATTCAGCTTGTAATAAGACCAGATAGTTCTTGTTATGAAGAAGCTTCTAAATTAAAAAATGAATATGTTATTGAAGTAGTAGGAAACATAATTAAAAGAGAAAGTATAAATAAAAATATTAAAACCGGAGAAATTGAAGTTTTGGTGCAGGATTTAAAGTTATTAAATACTTCTTTGGAAACACCTTTTGAAATAAGTGATAATACAACAGCATTAGAAGATACACGTTTAAAGTATCGTTATTTAGATTTAAGAAGACAATCTTTAGTAAATAATTTAATTACTAGACATAAAATAACTTTAGCTATAAGAAATTATCTTGATAAAGAAAATTTTATTGAAGTAGAAACACCGGTTCTTTGCAAAAGTACTCCGGAGGGAGCTAGGGATTATTTAGTTCCGTCAAGGGTAAATAAAGGAAAATTTTACGCACTTCCACAATCTCCCCAATTATTTAAACAACTTTTAATGGTCGGTGGAGTTATGCGTTATTTCCAAATAGCTAAGTGTTTTCGCGATGAAGACCTAAGAGCAGATCGACAACCAGAATTTACCCAAGTTGATCTTGAAATGAGTTTTGTAAATGAAGATGAAATAATGACTTTTGCAGAAAAATTAATAGCTCATGTTTTTAAAACTATTAAAAATATTGATATAAAATTACCGCTTCTACGTATGAAGTATGATGATGCTATTAATTTTTATGGTTCTGATAAACCCGATTTAAGATTTGATATGAAAATCCATGATATAACTGAAGTTTTTGCTCATACTGATATAGATTTTTTACAAAATATTAATATAAATGCTATTGTGGCAAAAAATTCTGCTGATAAATTCAGTCGAAAAAATATAGATGCTCTAACAGAGTTTGTTAAGACATATAAAGCAAATAGTTTAGTTGTTTTAAAGTATGAAAACGAATTAACAGGCTCATTAGTTAAAAAAATGAGTGAAAAGGAACAAGCTGCTTTAATAGAAACATTATCACTTCAAGAAAATGATATTGTATTCATTGTAAATGGGAAAACAAATATTGTTAAGACTGCTCTTGGGGCTTTAAGATTAAAATTGGGTAAAGAATTAAACTTAATTGATAATAATGCTTATAATCTTTTGTGGGTAGTTGATTTTCCGTCATTTGAATGGAGTGAAGAAGAACAAAGATATATGGCTATGCATCACCCATTTACGGCACCAAAAGATGAAGATATCGATAAGTTAATAAACGATAAAGCACATTGTTATTCAAAAGCTTATGATATTGTTATAAATGGCTATGAAGCAGGTGGCGGTTCTATTCGGATTCATGATGAAAAAGTTCAAGAAAAAATGTTTGAAGCCTTAGAATTAACTGATGAAGATATTAAAGAAAAATTTGGTTTCTTTGTTGATGCTTTAAAATATGGAACTCCACCACATGGCGGGCTTGCTTTTGGATTAGATAGATTAACAATGCTTTTAACAAATACAGAAAATATTCGTGATGTTATAGCATTTCCTAAAACTGCAAGTGCTAGTGATTTAATGAGTGAATGTCCAAATAAAGTTGATACGAAACAATTAGAAGATTTAGGTATTAAAATAGATATTAAATAGAAAGGAATGGTAAAATGATTGCAAAACCTAAAGGAACATATGATTTAATTAATGAAGATGCTAAATTATATAAATACATGAGTGCTGTAATGGATGAATTTATGGCAATGTATAATTATAAATATATTAGAACACCAATATTTGAAAGTACAGCACTTTTTCACCGAGGTGTCGGAGAAAATACAGATATTGTAAGTAAAGAAACATATGATTTTAAAGATCGTGGAGAAAGACCTCTTACTTTAAGACCAGAGGGAACTGCTGGAGTAGTGCGTAGTGTTATAGAACAAAAGCTATATGGAAATAGAAATGATGCTATAAAATTATATTATAATGGAACTATGTATCGTTATGAAAGACCTCAAGCAGGAAGAACTAGAGAATTTACCCAATTTGGGGTTGAAGTTTTCGGTTCTAATAGTGAATTAATGGATGCTGAAATAATAAGTATGGGTTATTATCTTTTAAGCGCTTTAGGAATTAATGATGTTACAGTTAAACTAAATACCTTAGGAGATATGGAAAGTAGAAAAAACTATACAAAAGCTTTAGTAGATTATTTAACTCCTAATATCGGGGATTTATGCGAAGATTGTCAAAGAAGACTTACAACTAATCCGCTTAGAATATTAGATTGTAAAGTAGATAGTGAAAGCGAAATATTGCAAAATGTTCCAAAAATTAGTGCTTATTTAACTGAGGCTAGTAAAACTCGTTTTACAAAATTAAAACAACTACTTGCTATATTAGATGTTAATTATGAAATAGATGAAAAAATAGTTCGCGGTTTAGACTACTATGATGAAACTGTTTGGGAATTTGTAAGTAATGATTTAACAATTGGTGGCGGTGGCCGTTATAATACTTTAACTAAAAAACTAGACGGACCAGAGCTTCCAGCAATTGGTTTTGCTTTAGGTATTGAAAGACTATTAATAAGACTTAAAGAAGAACTAAATATGGATAGTTTCCAAGATAATCTAGATGTATATATTATGTGCATAAGTGAAGAAGAAAAAATTCATGCTTTAGAAATAGCTCAAAATTTACGTTTAAATAATATAGCAACGGAAATAAATAATAATGATTTAAGTTTAAAATCGCAATTTAAATTAGCAGATACTTTAAAAGTTAAATTTATAATAATTTTAAATGATGAAGATTTACAAAAAGGATTAGTAACAATTAAAGATAATGCTACAAAAGAAGAAATAAAAATTGATGAAAAAGAGGTAACTGATTGGTTACTAGGAAATATTTAAGGAGGAAAATATGTATTTAAAAGATATAATGGTAAATAGTGATAAATATTTAGATAAAGAGATTACTCTTTCAGGTTGGATAAGAAATCATCGTAGACAAAAAGAATTTGGATTTATTGATTTTTTTGACGGTACTTGTTTTAAACCGTTACAAGTGTTTTATGACAAAAATCTAACTAATTTTACAGATATAGCTAAAGCTTTAGTAGGTACTTCTATTAAAGTAACAGGTGTATTTGTTAAATCAAATGGTAAACAAGACTATGAATTACAAGCTAAAAGTATAGAAGTTCTTGGTGATTGTCCAGAAGAATACCCAATTCAACCTAAAAGACATACAAAAGAATTTTTAAGAGAACAAGCATATTTGCGTCCAAGAGCTAATGTTTTCCAAGCTGTTTTTAGAATTCGTTCTCTTGCGGCTCAAGCTATACATAAGTATTTCGGAGATAATGGTTATCTTTATGTTAATACACCAATTTTAACTGCAAGTGATTGTGAGGGAGCCGGAGAAATGTTCCAAGTTACAACTCTAGATTTAGAACATCTTGACGGTACAAAAGAAGTTGATTATAAAAAAGACTTTTTTGGTAAGAAAACTGGTCTTACAGTATCTGGGCAACTTGAAGCAGAAACTTTCGCCTTAGCTTTTTCAAAAATCTATACATTTGGACCAACTTTTAGAGCAGAAAATTCCAATACTAAAACTCATATGTCTGAATTTTGGATGATAGAGCCAGAAATAGCTTTTTGTGATTTAAATGGTCTTATGGATATTGAAGAAGATATGTTAAAATATGTAATAAATTACTGTTTAGAAAATGCTAAAGATGAATTAGAATTTTTAGATAAATATGAAGAACCTGGTTTAGTGGCTAAATTAACTAAAGTAGTAAATTCTAATTTTGTAAGAATTGACCATGAAGAAGCTATTAAACTTTTAAAAGAAGCTAAAGTTGATTTTGAATTTGTTCCGGAATATGGAGAAGATATTGCTAAAGAACATGAAAAATACATTACGGAATACTATGACGGCCCTGTATTTATTAAAAATTGGCCTAAAGATATAAAAGCTTTCTATATGAAACAAAATAGTGATAATAAAACTGTTGCTGCAGTTGATTTAGAACTTCCTGGCATTGGTGAATTAATGGGTGGTTCTCAAAGAGAAGAAGATTATGAAAAATTAATTAAGAAAATGGAATCTTTAGAAATGAATACTGAAGAAATGCGTTGGTATCTAAACTTAAGAAAATATGGAACTTGCGTTCATTCAGGATTCGGTTTAGGCTTTGAAAGATTAATTATGTATTTAACAGGTATGGATAACATAAGAGATGTAATACCTTATTATAGAACACCAGGAAATTGTAATTTTTAGGAGTGCTTTTATGAATAAAATAATAGTTGTTGTAGGAATGTGTGGTAGTGGTAAATCTGTAGTATGTGATTATCTTTTAGAATTAGGCTATAAAAAAGTTTATTTTGGTAAAGTTACTATGGATAAATTAAAAGAAGCAAATTTAGAAGTGACTCCGGAAAATGAAAAAATGATGCGAGAAAAAATAAGAAAAGAATATGGTATGGGAGCCTTTGCTACTTTATTAATTCCCGAAATAACTGACTTAAGTAAAAATAATAATGTCGTCTTAGACGGTGTTTACTCTTGGTCAGAATTAAAAATATTAAAAGAAAAATTTGCTAATATGTATATTTTATCTGTAATAGTAAATAAGAATATACGTTATGAAAGATTATCTAAACGTGAAGTTCGTCCCTTTACAAAAGAAGAAGCTATAAAAAGAGATATATCTGAAATCGAAAATATTGAAAAAGGTGGACCAATAGCTTACGCAGATTATTTTATATTAAATAATGGTACAAAAGAAGAATTACATGAAGAATTAGATATAATTCTAGAAAGGATAAATAATGAGTAAATTTACTAAAGAACTAATTGATGATTATGCCCATAAATTACTAATAAATTTAACCGAGGAAGAATATCCCATAGTGTTAAAGGAATTTGATATTATAGAAATGGACATGAATTTAATTGCTGATTTTCCCGATATAAAAAATGTAACTCCGATGTTTTATCCCTTAGATGATTTTTGCTACGAATTAAGGGAAGATGCTAAAGAAGAAAATGAAGATTTAGAAGACATACTTAAAAATTGTGGTTCTTATGAAGATAGAGAAGTGAAAATTCCTAAGGTGGTGGCAAAATGAAAGAATTGGGTATTAAAGATTTACACGAGTTACTTATAACTAAGAAAATTACTAGCCAAGAATTGGTTAAAGAAGCCATTCTAAAAGCTCATAAATTAAATGAAAAATGCAATTCTTTTGTAACTATTTGTGATGATGCTAAAGCAAGTGAAATTACTGATAACTTATTATCTGGTATACCGTTCGGGGTTAAAGATAATTACTCAACAAAAGACATCTTATCAACAGGCTCATCAAACACTTTAAAAAATTATGTCCCATTTTTTGATGCTACCTGTGTAAAAAAATTAAAAGAAGCTGGAGCTGTAATAGTTAATAAAACAGCTTTAGATGAATTTGGAATGGGAGGAACTGGAACAACGGGTCATACGGGTGTTCAAAAGAATCCTTGGGATTTAACTAGAATGTGCGGGGGCTCATCAAGTGGATCAGCAGCTGCTGTTGCTGGGGGAGTTTATCCTTTTGCTTTAGGTAGCGATACCGGAGATTCTATCCGAAAACCTGCAGCCTTTTGTGGTATAGTGGGTTATAAACCTACTTATGGAATGATTTCGAGGTTTGGCCTGTTTCCTTTTGCTTCAAGTCTTGACCATTGCGGAGTTTTAACAAGAAGTGTAGAAGATGCTGCGATTGTGGTAGATACTATGAAAGGTCTTGATGATAAAGACCAAACTACTTGGGATTCTAGTAATATAGAATTGTATAAAAACTTAACTAAAGATAATACCGATTACAAACTTTTTTATATAAAAGAAATAGTTGACTATAATAATTATCCGAATATAAGTACGGAACTTAAAGCGCATCTTGATAATTTTTATAAAACTATTGAACTATTGAAAAGTACAGGTATAACAGTAGAAGAAATATCTATTGATAAAAAGCTTTTAGAAACAATTTCTAGTGTATATATGTGTATTTCTTGTGCAGAAGCTACGAGTAATATGGCAAATTTAACGGGAATAAGTTTTGGCCCAAGAAGCAACAAAGAAACTTATGAAGAAATGATAACTGACTTCCGTACTCAAGGTTTTTCTCCGCTTATTAAAAGAAGATTTATAATTGGATCTTATGTTTTACAAAAAGAAAACCAAGAAAAATACTATTTAAATGCTCAAAGAATAAGAAGATTATTAGTAGATAAATTTAAAGAAGTATTTAAAATCTATAATGCTTGTATTTTACCTGTATCAAGTGGAGTAGCACCATTTTTAGATGGCTCTAAAGATGAAATAAGTAAAAATGACGTTTCTATTATTGAAAATCATTTACAAATAGGTAACTTTGGTGGTTTTCCGTCCATTACTATACCAAATGGATTTATAAATAATTTACCCGTAGGAATAAATATAACTGGGGATAATTATAAAGACCAAGATGTATTAAATATTGCCGCAGCCTTAGAAGATAAAATGGACTATAAAGATATGGTAGTCGGAGGTATATATGAATGATTATAAAGTAACTATAGGTTTAGAAATGCACTGTGAGGCTAAAAGTATAACTAAAGTATTTAGTAAAGGAACAAATAGCTTTAATATTTTACCTAATGCAAATGTAAATAAAGTTGATATGGCATTTCCAGGGATACTTCCTACTGTAAATAAAGAATGTGTAAGAAAAGCAATACTTGCTAGTATGATTTTTAATTGTGAAGTTCCTGAATACTTATCTTTTGATCGCAAAAACTATTTTTATCCCGACTTACCTAAGGGATACCAAATAACTCAAATGCGTAATCCAATTGGCATTAATGGCCATATAACCATAGAGTGTAATAATAAAGAAAAAGAAGTCTTAATTCATGATATACACTTAGAAGAAGATACGACATCTTTAGATCATTATTCTGATGCAACTTTAATAGATTATAACAGAGCTGGGGTGCCTTTACTTGAACTTGTTACGGAGCCTTGCTTAAATTCAGCTGATGAAGCTGTAGCTTTTTTAGAAGAAGTACGAAGAATTTATCAATATGCTGATATATCTGATGCTGATATTCAAAAAGGCCAAATAAGATGTGATGTTAATGTTTCTATTTCTGATATTGACTCTGAAACTTTAGGTACACGTGTAGAAGTAAAAAATGTAAGTAGTATTTCAAATGTATATGAAGCAATTAACTATGAAGTTAAAAGACAAAGTGAACTAAAAAAAGCCGGAAGATATAATGAAGTAGAGCAAGAAAGCCGTAGATTTGATGAAGAAACTGGAACTACAATAAGAATGCGAAGCAAAGAAGATTCTATTGATTATAAGTATTTTGTAGAACCAAATATTCCTCGTTATAAATTAAGTAAAACTTGGCTTGAAGAAATTAGAAGAAGTATTCCAATACTTCCAAGAGAACGAAAAATTAAATATTTAAATGAATATAATTTAAACCCAACAGATGCAAACATTATCATTAAAAATAAAGCTTATGCAGAATATTTTGATGAATGTATTAACCTGGGAATGGAACCTAAACAAACGGCAAACTGGTTAGTAGTTCAAATAATAGCTTACTTAAATAAAGAAGATATAACTATTAAGGAATTTTATTTAACACCAAACTTACTAAATCAAATTTTGGTAGAACTAAATAA
>CAKOLP010000014.1 GCA_934096025.1 uncultured Bacilli bacterium | reverse complement strand
GAAACTACAACACAAGACTGGAAAGTAAAAGTTACTTTAGTAAACTTAGATACTGACCAATCAAAGAATATGGGTAAATCTTTATCAGGAAAACTATATGTTACAAAAACAAAAATGAATGGTTATGAACTTGCCAAAATAAATAATGCAACAACAACTACAACATATAATTCAATTACTACCAATTTAAATATTACACCAGGTACAACTGAAATAAATAAATATTATTTTGCTAGTAGTCTAGCAAGTGATAATGTTGATGTTAATGATTTAGAGTTTAAAGAGTCAACTGAAGCAACTTACAAATTCACAGGACTAGAAGCAAATAAAACATACAAAATATATAGTTATGCTAAAGATAAAAATGGTTTTAAATCTAATATCTATGAAACAGAATTAACAACTGCAGAATATGTACTTCCAACAGTAGATACAGTAACTCATATTATTTCAGCAAATTCAATAACGTTAAATGTGGTAGCATCTAAAGGAAGTAATGATGTAGCTAAGTATTATTATTCAAAAGATAATGGAGAAACTTATGAAGAAAGTACAGGAGCTACATACACATTTAATAATTTAACAGATACAACTGAATATAAAATAAAAGTTAAAGTACAAGATACAGATGGAAAATATTCAACAGAGCATTATGAAGCTATAACAACAGATATTTATATTAATCCAAGTGTAATAAGTGTTACACCAACAACAAAATATAATCAAATTAGTTTAACAGTTACAGGCTCTAAAGGAACAAATGAAGTAGCAAAATACTATTATTCAATAAATAATGGAGAATATGTAGAAGATACAAATACCCATACATTTACAGGATTAACAGAAAAAACAAAATATACAATAAAAGTAAAAGTAGCAGATACCCAAGGTAGAGAATCAAATGTATATGAAACAGAAATAACAACAGATGCTTATGTATTACCTACGATTACTGATGTAACAGCAACAAGTACAGGAACATCAATAACATTAAATGTAACAGGGCAAAATGGAGATGGAATAATAACAGAATATTATTATTCAAAAGATGATGGTTCAAATTATGTAAAAGGCACTGGAGCATCACATACATTTAATGATTTAACGGCGGATACTACATTTTATATAAAAGTATATGTAAAAGATAGTAATGGTAGAGAAAGCACTGTTTATGGTACAACAGCTAAAACAACAAAACTAGCAATAAATGAAGTATGTACAAATAATCAAAATTTGGCTTCATGTATAAAAGCATATGGAGATACAGGTTCAAGTAATTCAAATATATATATACATAATGCCAGTCTTCCAAATGGAGCAGGAGATAATTCTTATAGATTCTCTGGAGCATCAGAAGAAGTAAATAACTTTGTATGCTTTGGATATGATTCAACAGACGGAACTTGTCCCTCAGATAATCTATATAGAATAATTGGTGTTTTTGGAGATAATGTAAAATTAATAAAATATGATTATGCAAAATCTACACTACTAGGTACTAATGGTGATTATTATAATACTTATAAAGGAACTACTGGTAATTCAGGAACTAATAAAGGAACTAATACATTAGAGGAAATTGGTGCATATTATTGGAATTATAAAGCTGATCCAACAATAAATAGCACGAATGGTTCGAATGTGTGGAGCACAAGTTTATTAAATAAAATAAATTTAAATAGTAATTTTACAACTAACATAGGATCAACATGGTCTGATAAAATAGCAACAACAACGTGGAATGTTGGAGGAAATAAATTTGCAAATATTGCACAACAAATAGCGCCAAATACATATAAAAATGAAATAACATCTATGGCCACTAATTTAACAGTAGATGCCAAAGTAGGCTTAATGTACGTAAGTGATTATATGTATGCAGCTAGCCCAATTTATTGGACTATGGTATGTTATAATTCTAGCGATGCTACTAAAGATTATCGCGCAGCGGTTAATGATAATTGGCTTTATATGGGGCTTTGGGAGTTGACGATTACGCGGGAGTCTGCTTATCCACATCAGGTGTACCATGTGCGTTCTGCGGGTTATGTGTATTTTGGCACCGTTGCGTATTCTTGGCTTGGCGTTCGCCCTGCTTTTTATCTTGAGTCTTCAGTAACATATGCTAGCGGTTCTGGTACCCAAGATTCTCCAATAATCTTATCATAGAAAAAGTATTATCAGGGATTTTTAGGAAGAAATCAAGAAAACACAAGATTTCTTCTTTTCTTTTTCCCTGATAACACCCATAATATTTTTTGCTGGTTTAGGGTTGGCAGAAAAGGGGATTGTCATGAAAATACAAGATTTTAAAATCTATACTGAAAAAATAAGAAAGGTTGCAATTGTATTGGAATACGCTACTACAATACATGATTATGCTACAATATGGCATAATTTTATGAATTAAAAAAAACATTTTTTTTGAATATAGTGAAAATGGCTACTCATAATTTTTATTGAAAAGTTATAATTTTAATGTAAACACATATTCAAGCAAAAGTAAATCGTACCACCAATTTCTGATGAGATCTAAAAGAAAGTTAGATATTTTTGAAGAATACAAATAAAGATTATAATTGTTAAAATTAAAACTGATAAAAAACTATCCATTTTTAACTATGACATTTCTATCAGTATGAATTAGAACGAATTTTAAAGTTTTTTGGTTCTTTCTACAAATTTTATAATAGAAACCTTTTATTATTAACACTATTATATGATACAACAAGCAAGATCTAGTAAAATTATATATTTAAAAATTGAAGATATTAACCTAGGAGAAAATTATATTATTTTATTAGAAAAGGTAATAAAAAAAGAGTCATATTTTTATAACTCATATTTTATCAATTTTAGATTATTTAACTATGACATTTTAACAATGAAATTTTTATGACATTTTATATTGACATTTACATAATGACCAAAGCCTCCTAGACCAGTTATTAAATTTATAAGTATTACCAGGGAAAAAGAAAAAAAGAAATCTTGTGTTTTCTTGATTTCTTCCTAAAATCCCTGATAATACTTTTTCTATGATAACAAAATTTATCAGAGATCTCTGATAAATAATCATAAAGTAAAAATATTTAAAAAACTAGGATTGTTATTCATTTCTAGTTTTTTATGCAAAGTCCTTTGTTTTTTCGGTAGTAATGTTAATTTTTTGGCTAATATATGTATATTTAGGATGTTTAGGATATTTGCTTATGAAAAGGAAAATATATGATAAATTATTGGATTGGAAAAAAAATAAAAATAATAAAAAAACTGTTATGATCTTAGGAGTAAGACAATGTGGGAAAACATATATAATTGAAGAATTTTGTAAAAGAGAATATAAGAATTGGTGTAAAATTGATTTATTTAAAAGAAATGATATTGTTGAACTTTTCAATCAACCTATTAATGTTGAAGAAAAATTAAATATTTTAAAAACACTAATTGATTGTGATATTGAAGATAGTGATAGTGTATTATTTATTGATGAAATACAAGAAAGTGAAGAATTAATATCACAGCTTAAATTTTTATGCGAATACCATAACAATATAAATATTATTTGTGCAGGTTCTTTATTAGGTGTCAAATTAAAAAGATTAAAAAAATCATTTCCAGTTGGAAAAGTTTGGATGATTGATATGTATCCGATGGACTTTGAAGAATTTTTAATAACGAATAATAAACAAAATTTAGTAAATCTTTTAAAAGAATATTATGAAAAAAATAAAGCAGTAGGGCCAGTTTTACATGAAGAATTAATGCGCCTGTATCGTATGTATTTGTTAACCGGAGGAATGCCAGAAGCAGTTCAAAATATTATTGATTGTAAACAAGATTATTCAAAATATGATACCAATATTTTAAAAAGTATTTTAAGTTCATATTATAAAGATATGAAAAAACACGTCATAAATGAAGTAGAAGCTTTAAAAATTGAAAGAGTATATAAGTCCTTACCAGCTCAACTAGAAAATGCTTCTAAAAAGTTCCAATTTTCTGTTATAGGTAATGATGCTAAAAAAGATAGATATGAAACTGCTATAGATTGGTTATTGGGAAGTAATATGGTAATTAAGTGTGAGTGTGTAACTAATCCAGAAATTCCCCTAGCAGGTTTTGTTGATAATGATGTCTTTAAATTTTATTTGAGTGATGTTGGAATATTATGTTGTTTATTACAAATAAATATCAGGGATATTCTTATGGATAATATCTCGTTATATAAAGGGGTTATAACGGAGAATTTTGTAGCTAATCAATTATGTTCTAATGGGTATAGCCTATATTATTGGCGAAGTAATGCAACATCAAAAATAGATTTTTTGCTTTATACTAAGGATGGGATAATTCCTGTGGAAGTAAAATCAAGTAATAACACCCAATCAAAGAGTTTAAATATTTATATGAGTAAATATAATCCTAAATATGCTATTAGAATTAGTACTAAAGATTTTGGATATGATGAGAATACTAAAATTAAGTCAGTACCAATATATGCAACATTTCTAATACATGAATAAAAAATAAAAAAATTGAAATACTAGAAAATGGTGAAGCTTATGCCTAATATACATTCTAGTATTTCTTTTGCTTTAGTAAATATTCCTATTGTGATGAACCCTATAATTAGGAATAATGATACGTCTTTTAATCAATTACATAATAAGTGTTTAAATAGAATTAATTATATTAAGTATTGTCCTCATTGTAAGAAAAATTTAAAAGAAAAAGATATAGTGAAAGGATATAGCGTGGCAAAAGATGATTATTTAGTTTTTACCAAAGAAGAATTAAATAGTTTAAAGCCCATTAGTGAAAAAGAGATTGAAATAATATCCTTTGTAAAAGAAGCTGAAATACCTGTGTGGTTTTATGAAAAAAGTTACTTTTTAGAAGCCGAGGGGAAGTCTAAAGCTTATAAGTTATTTGCCGAGGGACTTAAGAAAAGTAAAATGGTTGCAATTGCTAAAACAGTGATAGGTACCAAGTTTTATTATGGTGTTTTAAAGATTATTGATGAGGGCATTATATTTACAACGTTATATTTTGATGAAGAAGTAAAAATACCTGATAATGATATCGAATTAAAGACAACAAGTAAAGAATTGGATTTGGCTATAAAATTAATTGAGAGTATGAAAGCTCACTTTGAACCTGAAAAATATAAAGATGAATATCAAGATCGAATAAAAAAAGCCATTGACAATAAACTAAAGGGCAAAAAAGTTAGCTCTAAAAAAGTAACTTCAAGCAAGAAAATAAATGACTTAATGAAAGCTTTAGAAAAAAGTTTGGAGAATGCGAAATGAGTCTTTGGGATACTGATTTTGGTCCGATGCTTTTAAAAGAAGTAGAAGAACCGTTTAATGATAAGAATTATTTATATGAGGTAAAGTTTGATGGGATTAGAGCTATTGTTTATGCTAGTAGGGATAAGGTTGTAGTTAAAAGTAGAAATAATCTAGATATTACAAATTTGTTTCCGGAGCTTAAAAATATCAGTAAAAATATTAAGAAAAATGTAATTTTTGATGGGGAAATAATAATATTTAAAGATAATAAAATAAGTTTTAGTTCACTGCAAAAAAGAGTGCATTTAAAAAATAAGAAAACCATAGAGTTCTTAAGTGAAACTAATCCGGTGTTGTTTGTAGCATTTGATTGTTTATACGAGAAAAAAGATTTAGTTCATTTACCACTTTTAAAAAGAAAAGAGTATTTAGCAAAATATGAGGATAGTAGCATTTTTGTTAAAGCTCAGTATGTAATTGGCAATGGCGATAAATTATTTAAAGAAGTAAAACGACTAGATCTAGAGGGAATTATTGCTAAGGATATTAATAGTACTTATGAGATAAATGAAAGAACAGATTATTGGTTAAAAATAAAGAATTATAAGAGTGGTTATTTTTGGGTATTAGGTTATATTGAAAAAGAATATATATTAGTTTTGCTTCTGGGGGAAAAAAGAAAGACTGGCTTTTGTTTTGTTGGCAAGGTTAGTATTAGTAAGAAAAGAAAAAATGCTGATAAAATTATCAAGACTGTGAAGAAAAAAGGAAAGAATATTTATACTAAAGATAAAGATGTAGTTTTGGTTGCTCCGGTAGTTAAATGCTTAGTTAAATACTTAGAAAAGACCGAAAACGGAGCTTTAAGACAGCCATTTATTCCTTAAATTAACTTTTTTTCGAAAAAAGTGCAAAAATTTATTGATTTTACCGATATTTTTTGATAACCTTAATATGTAAGGCTAGTGTCCTTATAAAATTATATGGGAGGTAAGATTATGTCTAAAACAGAACTAGTTGAATTAATTGCAAACGAAGCTGGACTTTCTAAAGCTGATGCTGCTCGTGCACTTGATGCTACAATTGCAGGTATTACTGCTGGACTTAAAAAAGATGGAAAAGTTGCTTTAGTTGGTTTTGGTACTTTCAGTGCTAAAAAAAGAGAAGCTAGAGAAGGAATTAATCCATTAACAAAAGAAGCTATTAAAATTCCTGCTAAAACTGTTGCATCATTTAAAGCTGGAAGCAAATTAAAAGAAGCTTTAAACTAATTGATACATAAAAGGGCTGTTGTGAAGATGACAGTCTTTTTTGTTTGTGAATTTAATTTGAAAATAGAGGCTTTTGCCTTGTGATAAGATAGGTGTCATGTTATAATTTCTTTAGAAAAGTAAGTAACAAATCAATATTATTGTTTAAAATAAAGTAAGAGGAGGTAAAAAATGCAAAAGAGATTGGTTATATTTTGGGGGATAGGTTTAGTATTTTTACTTAGTCCTTATTTTTTAAATAGTTATAATATATTAAGATTAGTAAGTGTTATTGTGGGTATTTTGATAATCGTAGTTAGTTTGCAAGTAATTAAAAAAGAAAATATTGCTTTAGGTGTAGTGTTGGGCTTGGTGTTACTGCTTGCTTCTTATGGTGTAGATTATTTTTTGGTTAAAAATAGAAGTAGGGTTCCAATATATGCTTATGTGGTTGATAGTAGCAAAAGTATTTCTACATATAATAGTTTTTCTTATCGTGTATATGACTGCAAAGATAAAAGAGTATTTGATCAAGGGTATAAATTGAATTATGCTTGTAGTAGTGATGATTTAAAACAAGTTAATGTAAATGAGTTATTAAGCGAAGCGAGTGAAAAATATAAAGAATACAAAAATATGTTTATTAATATAACCGGGAAGATTAGTAAAATAATAGGGAATGACAGTATAGAACTTGCTTTATATAGTAAAAATGAAAATAGTTTAAATGGTAATGTTTCTTTTAATTTGAATTATATTTTAGACGTAAAAACTAATGAAGATTTAAGTAGATATAGAATTTATGATTATATTAATGTTGTAGGGCGAGTAAGTGAGCTTAAAAAAACAAATGAGGGTTATACAATTATTTTGAAAGATACTGTGTTAATACCGAGTTCATTATATAAAGAATATAGTTTTGAGATAGTAAATAGCGATAAAAAAGAATTAACTAATTTAGTTAAAGATAAAAATTATTACTATTATGGAATTAATTCTGTAAATGTAAAATATGATAGTGATAATATATATGAGTTAAGTTATTTATTAACGGATAATAGATTTACATGGGCTGATTTAATTAAAAATGTATCATATGAGACAATAAAAGATGAGGAAGAACAAGAAATAGCAAAGTATTATATATTAGATAAATTTAAATTACTTGATTGTAATGATAAAAAAATAGTTGTTAATAAGAGTTTTAAGATAACAAAAGATATTTGCGAGTTGGAATTAAAGTAGATAGAATACTTTAAAAACTAGGGATAAATTGCTTGTTTTTAAATTCGAAAACTGTTCAAAAACAATTGACCTTGAACGGTTTTTTTAGTATACTTAAATTATGTTATATGAAAAGGGGACTGGGCCTTTGGGACATTATTTTACTAACGATGAAAATTTAAAAAGTGAATTGAGAAAGCTTGAATATAAGTATGCGGATTGGGATTTTTCTTTTTGGAGTGATAATGGCGTATTTGCCAAGAATAAAATAGATTTTGCATCTAGGTTACTTATAGAGGCTTTTTTGGATGCACATAAAAACGAGAATCACAAAAAAATATTAGATGTAGGCTGTGGCTATGGATTTATGGGGATTGTTGCGGGACGAGTGTTAAATTCGGAAGTTGAATTTATTGATGTTAATAAAAGGGCATTACATTTATGTAGTAGGAATATTAAAGAAAATGGTATTAAAGGTTTAGCTTATGAAAGTAATGCTTATGAAATGGTAAAAAATAAATATGATTATATAATTACTAATCCACCGATTAGGGCTGGTAAAGAAGTTGTTTTAAATATTTTGCAAGATGCCAAAAAGTATCTTTTGGATAATGGTGAGCTATGGTTTGTAATAAATAAAGACCAAGGTGCAAAATCGACAAAAAAAATATTAATGGAGTGTTATAATATAGATATTGTTACGAAAAGTAAAGGATTTTATATTTTTAAAGCAAAAATAGATTGACAAATCTTTAATTTGGCTTTAAAATTTTAAATTGGTGGCGTATTTATTTTTTTATAAAAAAATACAAAAAAATAGTCTAAAAATAATTGTGTATGGGGTGATATCGTGGCTTATAAGTTAAAAAAATTTGGTGACTATCGTGAAAGAAGAAGTTTTTCAAAAACTAATAATGTATTAGAATTGAATGACTTATTGGAAGTACAAAAGAAATCTTACCAAAACTTCTTAGAAAATGGAATTAAGGAAGTTTTTGAAGATTTATTTCCCGTGGAAAGTTTTACAGGAAATATATCTTTGGAATTTGGGGATTATTATTTTGATTCTCCAAGATATTCAATAAAAGAAGCAAAGGAAAGAATGGTAAACTATGCAGCACCATTAAAAGTGGAAGCTCGCTTGTTTATTCATGAAACTGGGGAAGTTAAAGAGCAAACTATATTCCTAGGGGATATGCCTTTAATGACCGAAGCTGGAACATTTATTATAAATGGGGCAGAAAGAGTTATTGTTTCTCAGTTAGTTAGAAGTCCAAGTGTTTATTTCAAAAAAGAAATAGATAAAAATGGACGTCATATTATTGGGGGAGAATTAATTCCTAATAAAGGTACATGGCTAGAATATGAAACTGATGCTCGTGATGTTTTATATGTAAGAATTGATAGAACAAGAAAAGTAACAGTAACAACGTTACTTAGAGCTTTAGGGTTATCTAGTGATGAAGATATAATTAATCTTTTCGGAGATAATGATTATATTAAGAATACTTTAGAAAAAGATAGTTCTAATAATACAGATGAAGCATTAATTGAAATTTATGAAAAATTAAGACCAGGGGAACCTGCAACATTAGATTCATCTAAAAATCAATTAGTAACAAGATTCTTTGACAGATTCCGTTATGATTTAGCAAAAGTAGGAAGATATAAATTTAATAAAAAGCTAAATATTATTGATAGATTAGAGGGACTTACTTTAGCAGAAAGTTTAATTAGTAATGATAAAGTAGTGGCTGAGGCTGGAAGTGTTATTACTAAAGAACTATTAGAAGAATTAAAACCATTATTTAATGAGGGATTAAATTTAAAAGAAGCTTTAATTAATGAAGAATTAGATGATTATAAAAATATTCAAGTTGTTAAAGTTGTAGATCCGATGGATAGTAAGAAAACTATTAATATTATTGGTATAGATCCAAGTGTTGATGTAAGAAGATTAACTATTCCAGATATTTATGCCTCTTTAAGTTATTATATTAATTTACATGCAAATATTGGGGTAGAAGATGAAATTGATAACTTAGGAAATAGACGTGTTCGTCAAGTTGGGGAACTTATTCAAAATCAATTTAGAACTGGTATGTCTAGAATGGAAAGAGTAATCCGTGAAAGAATGACTACTCAAGAAATTGAAACAGTTACACCTAAGACACTTATTAATATAAGACCGGTTACGGCTGCTTTAAAAGAATTCTTTGGTTCAAGTCAGTTATCAAAATTCATGGATCAAATTAATCCAATAGCTGAGCTTACTGATAAAAGAAGATTATCAAGCCTTGGGCCTGGAGGGTTATCAAGAGACCGTGCTGGAATGGACGTTCGTGACGTTAATGCGTCTCACTATGGTCGTATTTGTCCGATAGAATCTCCGGAAGGACAAAATATCGGGTTAATTACTTCTTTAGCAGGATATGCAAAGATAAATGAATATGGTTTTATTATGACACCATATCATAAAGTTAAAGATGGAATAGTTACTGATGAAGTAGTTTATATGACTGCTGATGAAGAAAGAGGTCATGCTATTAGTCAAGCTGCTGTTAAATTAGATGAAAACAAAAGAATTGTTGATGATGAAGTAGTAGTACGGGTTAATGGCGATACTGTTTATGTAAAAAGAGAAAATGTCGATTTTATGGACGTTGCTCCGAGTCAAGTTGTTGCAGTTACAACAAGTTGTATTCCTTTCTTGGAATTCGACGATGCTCATAGAACATTAATGGGTGCAAATATGCAACGGCAAGCAGTGCCATTACTTGAAGCAGAAGCTCCAATCGTAGGTACTGGTGTAGAATATATTGCCGCTAGAGATTCTGGTTCAACAATTGTTTGTAAAGCTGATGGTGTAGTTGAATATGCTGATGGATTACAAATTGTAGTAAAGACATTAAATGGCAAAGATACATATCATTTAGCAAATTATGAACGAAGTAATGCATCTAGTTGTATAAATCATCATCCTTTAGTTAAAAAAGGAGATCAAGTTCATCGTAATCAAGTAATTGCTGATGGACCATCAACAGAAAAAGGTGAACTTGCTTTAGGTAAAAACTTAACTGTAGCATTCATGACATATAATGGATATAATTATGAAGATGCTGTTATATTAAATGAAAGACTTGTAAAAGATGATGTTTATACATCACTTCATATATCACATTATGATATTGATTGTCGGGATACGAAGTTAGGACCTGAAGAAATAACTAGAGATATTCCAAATGTCGGGGAAGATGCTCGTAAAAACTTAGATGCTGATGGTATCATTAAAATTGGTACGGAAGTAAGAGAGGGCGATATCCTTGTAGGTAAAGTAACTCCGAAAGGTGTTCAAGAATTAACTAGTGAAGAAAAACTATTACATGCTATTTTTGGTGAAAAAACAAGAGAAGTAAGAGATACTTCCCTAAGAGTAGAACATGGTGCTGGTGGATTCGTTCATGATGTTAAAGTTTATACAAAAGAAAACAGTGATGAATTACCTGCAGGTGTTTCAAAAATTATTCGTGTATATATAATTCAAAAGAGAAAGATTCAAGTTGGGGATAAGATGTCAGGTCGTCATGGTAATAAAGGGGTTATTTCACTTATTTTACCAGAAGAAGATATGCCATATTTACCAGATGGTCGTCCGGTAGATGTTATGCTTAATCCACTTGGGGTTCCATCTCGTATGAACATTGGTCAAATCTTAGAATTACACTTAGGTATGGCAGGTAAAAAACTAGGTGTTCATTATGCAACACCAGTATTTGATAGTGCAACATGGGATGATATATCAGAAGAAATGGCTGAAGCTGGTATGGCTCCGGATGGTAAAGTAACTCTTTATGATGGACGTACTGGGG
>CAKOLP010000013.1 GCA_934096025.1 uncultured Bacilli bacterium | reverse complement strand
TTAGTTTGAACTGTATTAATTGCATTTTGTAAAGCTGTATCTGCATCTTTTGATGATTTTGTTAATGAATCTATTAAACTCTTCAATTCAGTATCTTTAATTTCTAGATTTTGAATCTTACCATTAATTATTGAATCAGCTAATTCATACGCCTTAATAACATCATTTAACTTAGATTCAATGTCATCTTTATTATTAGTTATTGTATCAGTTAAACTGGCAATAGCAGTATCTAAATTAGATTGGACTGTATTAATTGCATCTTGTAAAGCTGCATCTGCATTTAATAATTCATTTTTTAGTTTTGTTATAGCTTTGTTTAATTCTTCATATGTAGCATACTTATCATCTAATGAATTGATAATGTCTTGAGATTGTTTCATTTCTATTAATAATTGATTAATATTTTTTTCAAAACCTTCGTTTGTATTATTAATACTTTCAATTGATGATTGTAATTGTTTTATTAATGTGTTAACTTGATCAATTTGGCTTTGTAAAGTTTTATCTTCTTCCCATACTGCATATAATGTTATTCCACCTTCTACCATTAATAAGTTAGAAATTATAAATTTATCATTTTTATATGGAAAATCAACTGGATTATTTTTATAATTATATGACCAACCTAAAAATTTGTATCCTTCAAGGGTAGGAATAGTGCTAGGTATAATTATCATATCGCCAACATAATATAAATTATTGTCAATTGGTGCATTTATACCACCATTGGCATTATAAATAATACTATATTTTTGATTAATTTCAAATACCGCATATAAATATACTTTACTACCATCATTTGTTTCTAATGCTTGAGTTATATTTTGATTATCATTATATGCAACTATTTTACTTGAAGGTATTGTTGACCATCCAGCAAAATGATATCCATTTGGAACATTTATTCCCATTGATTTAAATGATATTAAATTAAAATTTGTATCATATGATACTATTTGTTCGTTACACTCAGTTTGGCCATTCATATAAATTATTGAATATGTAATTGGTTTCCAGTGTGAGTATAAAGTAATTGATTCTATATCTAATGACCAACCATTTGTTAAAGTTGATTTGAGATTTGCGTCTATTATTAAATCCCCAGCACCGTTTGTTTCCGTATAATATCCTAAAAAAATGTATCCAATACGACTAGGTTTGGTTAAATTATCAGTATTTAAATTTGAACCATAATCTATAAGAAATGGTAAATTAGTATCTATTCCATTAATTGTTACAAAATTAATTTCCGTAACCGTTTTTTTCCAAATAGCATACAGTATTATTTCATCATCTTGAATGTATGAAAGATTAATAACATCATCACCATCATTATACATTTTTTCACCATTTGGATTTAGTGACCAACCAAGGAATGTGTATCCATTCTTTATATAAGTATTGATAGAAAGTCTAAATGTGGTATCATATGATAATAAATCTGAAAGCATTGTTCCCGTACCACCATTAGCATTATATGTTATTTGATAATTATTCGCCTCCCACACTGCATAAAGAATAATATCTTCACTTTCAAAATTAATTATGTTTTCAGAATGATATTCAGGAGTAGAGGATTCCTTATTAGTGGACCAACCTAAAAAATGATAGCCTATTCTTGAAGGATTATTTGCAGATATTACTGCATTAGAATTTATATCATATGAATTTCTATCAACTGGTTCATTTATTCCTCCATTTCCTGAATAAATCAAGGAAATCTTTGAACCATCGGTAATGATTAAGTTTGAATTTTTAGTAATGATAAATGAATAAATACCATTAATAGGAGTTATTAATTCACCATTAACATAGACTTTGGGATTTGTTCCCGATACACTAAATGTAACTACATCATTATATTGATAATTTAATAATAATTCACTTACGCTATAACCAGTTGCAACTGTTTGAGTAATCGTATATTCTGCTTTTTTCCATATTGCGTACAAAACTGTGTTGGTACTTGGCATGATAAATGTATCACCAGAATTATAAGTTGCAACACTTGCATCCTTATTTTCATTCCAACCAATAAAAACATATCCAGCTAAGACTGGTATCATCGAAGTGATAGTTACACTAGATCCTTCTTGTGGATATAGAGTTTCTGCTTGATATAAAAACCTACCACCATTAGCATTATAACTAAGTGAAGGGTTAAGTTCCCATATCGCATATAATGTCACAGGAGAGTCTCCCATTGTGAAGGATGAACCTGGTAAATATTCTACTACTATACTATTAAGATTTGTTGACCAACCCAAAAACTTATAATTAATTCTTGTTGGTATAAGTGTTGTTAATGTGATTGTTTCATCCACATGAGCTTGCATCATTCCTGGAGCACCAATTCCACCATTAGCATTATAATTAATTGAATAAATATTTTTTTCAAGCCAGGCTGCATATAAAACTACACTTTGGCCTTCATATTCACCAAGACCGCTATCATAGTCAAAATTAGCATTATACATGCTCCAATTTTGATCTTCATAGATATTCCAACCTACAAAGTCATAATTAGCTTTTTTGATGCCTAAATCTTGACATGATGGTAAACGCATGTGTCCATATACCACATCTTTAATTATTTCTACACATTTACCTTCATTATATAACTCAATATTATATACAATTGGCGTCCATTTAGCATATAATGTGATATCACAATCATCATTATACTTAGCGAAAATTGCCGTACCGTTTGCGTTGTAATACTTAGTACCTTCTCCTTCTGGAAGAGAATAATACCCTTGAAAATTATATCCTTTACGACTTGGTATAACAATGTCTGAAAAATCTTCATCATACGTTATTATTATTTTGTTTACAAAACTTCCTCCCATAGTGTTAAACACAATAGAATATTTATTTGCTTCCCACACTGCATATAGATTAACCACATCATTATTTTCACTCGCTAGATTTTTAACATTTTGTTTGTCAGTATATACTATTACACCATCTTTTACTATTGCCCATCCCTTAAATGTATAACCAATTAAAGAAAAACCATTTACGTCTAATGCATTTTCTTCATCATATTTATAAATCGAATCATCCATTGTTCCGGTAATTGTACCAGAACTACCTAATGGTTGATTACTATTATAACTTATCTTATAGGTGTTTGCTTCCCATACTGCATATAGATTTACAATATCGCTATTTTCACTTGATAAGTTGCTAATGTCTTCACCATCTTTAAAGTCAACTATTCCATTTAAACTTTTTGACCAGCCTTTGAAGGTGTAACCAACTAAAGAATATTCATTATCTAAAAGATTTTTAGTTACATCATAAGTATGATTGGAATTATTCATGCTTCCAAAGATGTTACCAGAGCTACCCAATGGTTTGTTAGCATTATATTTAATTTCATATTTGTTTGCTTCCCATACTGCATAAAGAATAATACTTCCACTTTCTCTTAGATTTATAACACTTTCTTCATCACTATAAATCACCGAACCATTGTTTGAAGTGGCCCATCCTTTGAATGTGTAACCAACCAAAGAATATAAATTGCAAGATAAGGCTTTAGAAATATCATACGTATGAATAGAATCATCCATTGTTCCCATTACTTGATTACTTGCGTTAGCAGGGGTATTCTTATCATAAATAATTGTATAAGTGTTTGCTTCCCATGCTGCATACAAAGTTATATCTGTATAACAGTAAAATGTTGTAGCACTAGTACCATCAGCATTATAATATTTTCTACCTTGTCCATTTTCACCATAGTAATATCCTAAAAACGTGTATCCTTTTTTGGTAGGAACAGTAATAGTTGGCATACTTTCTGAGTAGGTTGTAATAACGGAATCGGATCCATTAATACCACCTTTTTTGTCAAATGTTACATTATATTTTTTAGGTACACCACTTGCTTGAATTTTAATATCACCAGTTATCGCTTTTCCATAAACTGTAATATCACCAGTTACTTTGTTATAACTATATTGTGTAGTTTTTAGTCTAGTTGTTCCCGCATAGACTGTAATTGTACTAGGTAATTCATAACCTTTTTTAGAGATTAAAGTTGCCGTTAGATCCTTATTATATTTAGCTACATTATAATAACGATAAGTTAAATTATTAACATCTATTTTAACTGACATATCTTTATAATACTGTATCTTTGGGCTAGTTACATCACCATTTACCAATGTTGTGTTTGAACCTTCATCTAATACTTTTAAATGATTTATGCTTGAAAGGTATAATTTTCCAGTTTTATAAAAATCTGGTAAATTAAAAATATATCTAACTTTGGATTTTCCGTTTTCATGTACTAATGTAGGTGATGCTGTAAGTTCTGGTTCGGTTTCACCCTCAAACATTAAGCTTGCAATACCTGTATAGAAACTTGTTGTTTCAATTGATTTAATTTTTTCATCAAAATTCAAATCATATATAAGGCTATCACCAGAAACTGCAACATTATTTTCTTGATCGGTAATGCTACTATTATCGAATGTTACTGAAGTCATCTTGGCTGCTGTTCTATCACTTATGCTACATCTTAAATCACCAATAAATGGTTTTCCTGCAAGACTTCCCCAGTTTGATACATAATAACGAAATGAAGTTGTACCTGCTGGAATTTTGCCACTAATAGTCAATACTTCACCATTTTTACTAAGTTTTTTCTTAGTACCAATATTACTAATGGCAGCATAATTACTACCTTTTTCAAAAAATATTTGAACAGAACAGTAATGAGTAGCCGTAAGTTGTTCATAGTATCTAGCTGATGCATCAATTGTTAAATCGCCTTTGTTGGCTTTCTCAATATCAGCCGCTGATAGTTTTACTCTCACCCATACTCCATTAGAATAATCTTTATCACCAATATCATCTGAAGAACCTCTAGCTTGTATTCCATAGGGATCAGTAAAACTTGTAAGATTATTATCCCCTTTTGTTTTACCTACTTGATCTTTTACTTGATCGGGTACAGGTCTATACCAACCTTGTTCCGTAAGTGTATCACTAGTTAACGCTACAAGATTTTCGGTTGTATGAGAATTTGTCCATTTTCCATCTGTAGTTTTTTCATTTGTTGCCGCAAAAACTTGAATTGAAAATGAATAAATTGAAACAAAAATCAACAAGAATAATCCGAAAAATATATAAATCTTTTTTAGCTTTTTCATTTAAAACTCTCCTTCTATACTTTTTCATAAATGTTTAACGGTAAATCATATAAAATAAATGTAAAAAAATATTGTAAACTAGGTTTTAAATATTGACATTTATATATAATCATACTATAATATATTATAACACGTTCATAGATGAACGAGTCAAGAAAAAAGGAGTAATTCATGAATGAAAAATCAAAAAATTTATTTAAGATAACCGAAGCTGCTAAGGCTTGTGGTATATCAAGAAGCACCCTAATGCGTTTAGAAGAAAAAGGACTTATTAAACCTGCTTATATATCTAAAGAAAGCGGCCGAAGATATTATGACAATTATAACATTGCTCGTATTTTGGAAATAGAAAAATTTAAAAATATGGGATTATCTAATGAAGACATTATAGATTTTTATAAATCTGGCGGTCAAATTTCAAAAATTCTTTCACCTCTCGAAGAAATGCTTTCAAACTTACAACGAAGTGTTGAAGAACTAAAAATTAAATCACACAAAGAAGGGGACATCTTAATTGAAATGATTAATCTTCCACAAACTATTTGTATGATGAAAAAAGCAATTGGTTCAACACCTAAAAATAAATATGATGCAATGTATGCATTCTATACTGAATGTGTCAAAAAAGGATGTGTTTTATCCGATGAACCACTTTTTGATATCCAAGAACGAAATGACTTTTTAAATGGTCACTTAACTAATGAACCATATTCATTTTATGTTTGCGTTCCATTAAGAGAAAAATTTGAAGGTTCAGTTATACTACCTGCTTGTAAAGCCTTATCTGTTCTTTATTATGGTGATTATGAAAAATCCGATAATTGTTGGTTAATTATCAATGAAGAGTTAAAGAAAAGAAACTTAAAGCCAGATGGTCTTCCTCGTGCTATAGGCATTATTGCAGCATACTCAGGTCGAGAAATTGCTGAAAATAAATATTGTTCACGTTTTGTAATACCTGTTGAAAGTAATAATTAAAATAAACTCAAGAATAAATCTTGAGTTTATTTAGTTATTTAAAAAATTAGGGTGATTTAACATACATTTAAAAAATCAATAACACTTGTTCGTATGTTTAAAATATTGTTAATTACTTCAAGTAATTCAGTTTTATTCATTTTTTTATAGTTATTAGGATCTGTTTCCAATACTGATGCAAGAGTTCTATCATTTATGAAATAGTGACTTGTCCCTTCTTTCCAGCCATACAAAATTGATTCATGAATCCATTGATAATCTTGCCTGCCTAGTGTGAAATGATTTTTCAGCCAAACAAGTGTTTGTGAATATTTAAATCCAGATGCTTTCATTGCTTTTATAAAATTTACTGTTTCCTTAGTGAAATGAAAAACATATATTGGTCCACCCTTTTTTATATTTTCAAAACTAGCCGTATAAAAATCTAATAAAAAATGGTAGAACTCTTCCTCTGATAAATTATCATTAGTAATATCTCTACCATCTCCCAATATAGTTCCACCATAATCAATATTGTATGGGGGATCAGTTTCTATTAAATCTGCTTTCTTTCCATCAAGAACAAGTTTATAATATTCATCATTTGTTGAATCACCACAAACAAGTCTATGATCATCCAATATCCATAAATCTACTTGTTTCGTTACTGGATTTTCTATATTGTTTATTTCTTTTTCTCCATCAAAATTATCTTCATGAACATTTTCTAGTGATCCTTTTCCAAATAATTCTTTAGCTTCATCTAAATCAAACCCTGTTATCGTTACATCAAAACCTTCTTGAGCTAACTCTTTTAAAAGATCAGCAAGTAGATTATTATTCCATTCACCACTAATTTTGTTTAATGCAATGTTCAGTGCTTTTTCTTTTGCTTCATCTAAATCTACTATTACACAATCTATTTCTTCATATCCTAAATCTTTTAACACCTTTAACCTTTGGTGACCACCAACTACTATTCCTGTTCTTTTATTGTATATTACTGGTTCTACATAACCAAATTCCTTTATACTTTTCTTCAGTTTTTCATATTCTTTATCCCCAGGTTTTAAATTTTTTCTCGGGTTATAATTTGCGGGTTTAAGTTCATCAATTTTCTTCTTTATTATTTGCATGTTTCCTCCTGAACTTTAGGTAAAAGAAAAGAGCTAGCAACTAGCATATGAACTAGTTTACTAACTCTTTTTTTGGATCTATATAATTGTTAATTATGGTTCTATAACAAAATGTATTTTTACTCTGTATCTACTATTTACATTATATGTACCTGTTAAAGTAAAACATCCTGTACCATTTACAGTAATATAGCCCCAATTATCCATACTGGCACTAATAGAATCACTATGACAATAAGTAGATTTCCATGTATAATCTTGAAGCCATGGGTATGGACAATTTATCTTTTCAATATCAAAATGGAACTTTCCATTTACAACATCTCTACTATATTTAATAGTATATGTACTCTCTATTTCAACAATTCCAGTACCTGTATCATTTATAATTGTAAATTCTTTTACGTATACTTTACTTGGATCTGATTTTAACACTGCCATTATTTTAACAGTACCAGCACTTTTTCCTAAAACAGTACCATAATTTGTAACAGTTGCTATAGATGTATTACTTGAATACCAATCATAATCAAGTCTTGATGGAGATATTCCATAATTATAATTTGGATATATTAGTCTTGTAAAACCTACTGTTATAAATGATTGTCTATAACTTCTATCATAAATATTCATATTAGATTCAACTATATTAATTTGACTTCCTGCCAAAGTCCACTGATCAGGATCTGTCACTAAAACTTCAGAGCCTGATTGTGTAACTAATCGTTCAAATGATACTGTTACTGTGATTGTATCTGCTTTATTGAAATAGCCAATATAATACATTCCATCTTCTAATGAAGCCGAATATGTGTAGGTTGTATTATCCTTGTTTAGGAAAGCTATAACTTTTGTATCTAATGAATATTCTCCAGTAGTTTCATCATAATTTTGTTTTGCTAGTACTACAAGAATACTATTATTTTGAATTCCAGAATAGTTAAATGTTACAGTGAACTTTCCTGTTTGTTTTAAGTATAATGATTTAAAATAATCGCCTTTTTTATTTTCATTAATTACATTTATAGTTTCATTAGTATTTTCTGATAAATCAAATAAATTTAAATTATCAGATGTAGCTTCGGTTATAACTAATTTTAATGATTTCAATCCTGCTGCATTAAAATTAACATCTAAATAAAAATATCCTTTTCTTGGCAAATACACATACATATTATTTTCATTCTGTTTTAAACTAGCACTATTATCATATCCTTCTAAATCAAACTTTTGTAAAAGCTGAGTTTTATTTGAGTCATTATAAATTTTTATTGCACTAGAAGGGTAAACAATCAATGAACCATCTTCTTTTTCCCCAACAAGAGCAAATTTAAAGAATCCTGGGCGATTATAGTTTATATAATTATAATCTTTAAAGCCATTATATGAATTTATTAATACTTCATTTTCTCCTATTCCTAAGTAAGCTGTATTTCTTGATTGTATTTTTAGTGAGATTGTAGCTGAAACTGAAGCATTATTAACAATAGCTAAATAATATGTCCCTGTTTGTAAATTTTGAATAAAATGTTCAACTGAGTTTCTACTATCTAAGTCATTAATACTAATCTCATCAAAATTATCATTATATAATTTTACATCTATATTAGGATTAATATTTAAAATAAACTCATAGTTTTTTTGATAATTTGAATTAATTTTATAAAAACTTTTTTTATTAGCATCTAAAGTAATTGTTTGATTTATTGGCGAAGAATAATTACTTAAGGTGCATTCATAATACGTATTAATAATATGATAATTACAATCACTACATCTATAATTATCTTCTCCTAAAATAATAATATTGTGTTCCTCAAACGTTTTATATAACAAATTATTACTTTGATTTTCTAATATGTGATAATTCTCAGTATACTCACCGGTACAAATATAATTCTGAGTAATTCTTGATGTAAAAGGACCTACATATCTACAATACTTACATTTGTAGTAATCAGTATTGCCATAGCTTGCTACAGGAATCATATTATTATCAACTGTAGTTGGTAAATTAGTTTCACTATGACCGCATTGTTTGTATTGATACACAGGACATCCCATATAACTTACTTTACCATTTACCGTTAAAAAGTTTGCGTCATTCACTATTGCATTGCATAACGAACAAATAACCTTGTTTGTATCATCTACTCTTAACCATATGTGGTCGCTATTTGTATGAAAGCCTCTAGTAATACCTACTCCTGCTATATCTTTATATGTAATTTCGGATTGTCTACTATCACCATCGCTATTTTTTGCATAACCCATTAGAATTTCTTCATGATGATAGTTAGCTGGAACATTAGGATTTTCAACTGTATCAATATCATAAAGTCCAAGCACATGCCCCATTTCATGGGCACCAGTTCTATTTCTTAAATTAATCGATCCCCTTAAAAAATAAGTATTTGCTTCCATTGTATATTGTCTATAATGCTTATGGCTAATTCCATTTGTAACATGCGATTTAGATACAATTTCTGAAGAATCTACCCAATCAGTTACTGCAGTAAAGTTGCCATTATCATAATATGGATATATTAGAAGATTAGGTTCGATACCAGTTGTATCGTTCAAGTCATCAAAATTAACCAAATTTATAACTTTATGTTTTTCATATAATCCATTTTCATTAATTTTATAATAATAAACATTATTCCATTTTAATAAACTACTCTCATATGCTGTTTTAACAATTTCCCCATAGTATTCACCAACACCAGTACTCCATGTTGTCGTAGGTTGTGATAGTCCTGTATCTTTAAATTGGTAATAAATAGTAGTAATGTCATCATCAATATGACACATCACTGTATGAACAAAAGTATTAGGTGAAGTGGTTCTATCTATATATCCCCACTCTAAATCGTACCATTTCTCATTATAACCATCTCCAATATTTGTTGAGCTTACATATCCTTCATGCTCACAAGAATCAAAAGTAATTCCATTATTTCCATCTATTCCCAAGTCAGAATCATGAGCTCTAACTGTTAATGATGAAATCAAGAAAAATATTATAAGCGCTATTCCTGCAATATTAATTTTTAAATACACTTTTTTATTCATATTATTCTTCCTTTATAAAAAATTTTTTTACTTTTTCATAATCATAAATTAAGTAAGTTCCGCTTTTGAGTTTTGTATTTGGTGATACTATGCAATCCTTTATTTTTTCATAATAATCATTAAAATCTATTTCATCTAAAATGGCATCACAACTTTCATATATACAATAATTATCGTTATATTGTTGAATAGGCACTGAAAGTGAATTAAAAGTTTCTTGAAAATAATACTTTTTAATAGTTTCATCAGTAAAAATATATTTATCATGTAACTCTTTATCAGAATCATTAGAATTAATCACATATGAATTCGATTGATTATACTCTCCAGTCACATTTAGACAAATGTTTATGGTTTCAACATTATCACCACCTATTTCAATTAAATCAAATTTTTGAATTTTTAAAACAAAAATCAACTCTTTATTTTTTAAATAGCAAGGAATTTCATTTTGATTATATAGTTTAAAATAAATGGGATAATCTTTTGTATTTAATATTTTCTTATCACATAAAGTTTGATATTTAAACAGATTGTTATTTGTTCCATGCACATAATAGTCATAATCTAATGGAATCGTTAAAGTTGAATCATTATATTCATTTATATATTTAATTGATTCATTTTCAAGATATCCAGCAATATACAATATCTCTTCCTTGTTATTAATTTCACAAGCATATTGTTTAAAATTATGATGAGATAGTGCATATATATTAATTAAATTAGTTTTTGGAACGATATCATTTTTATTTTTATTGTTTGTCACAATTAAATCATCTAAATTGTAACCATCAACAAATGTTTCAGCATTATTATCTATATTACATCCAACAAGTGCTACACTTAAAATAAGCATCATAAAAACAGCAATTATTCGTTTCATTTTTATTTTTCATCTCCTTTCATTTTTAATATAGTTAGTATACTTCTGGCCGTATACTATGGCCAATTAGCTCTTTGATAATGCGTTTTAAAACTAAATAAGTCAATATACTAGTACCTCCCCATACTATCTTTTACGTTTTATCAATATTATTATATGCAATTTACACATAACAATCTTTTTTTAAGCAAAAAAGCCCCCTTTTCCTAAGAGAGCTTGTATCTAGTCAGTATATATTATTCTTAAGAGTGTCCCAAAGCAGACTTAGGAAATATTAATATATTACGACTATATTTTACTATAATATTGAAAATAATGCAAGTGTTTTATTTATTCAAGAATTTCATTTGTGTTTATTTTATGATAATGTCTTAATAATTAATTTTAGAAAATGTCCCAATAATAAAATATCATGATATAATA
>CAKOLP010000012.1 GCA_934096025.1 uncultured Bacilli bacterium | reverse complement strand
AATCCATAATTATTGTCAGTAATATAAGACTCAATGAGTTTATCTAATTTGTTTGGAGTTTTAATGTCTTTGTTTGGTCTTTTATCTAATTTGATTTCAATAATATCATTATCATTAACACCATTTTCTTTTAGTTCCTCGATTATTGTTTTAAGTAAAGAAGATTTTCCACAACGTCTTATACCTGTAATTACTTTTATAGTTTCCGTATCATTATAAAAACCTCTAATTTTATTTAAATATTGTTGTCTTTTATATAATTTATTCATATTTTATCACCAATTTAATATTATGCTTTTTTTGACGAAAAGTCAAGTTATCGACATTAAATGGGGGTTAAAAGTAATAAAAATGTCGATAACGGCTATTTTCACGCTTTTTTAATTGGGGATATATTTATATTTAAAAGTTCTTTTTTTTATTTGTTTTTGATAAAATATATTTAAATGTATGTTATAATTGTTTTGATGTTATGAGGTGAAAAATAAAATATAAGTATACTGAAGTTATAAGTTATTGGCAAAATTTAAATATAGACAATAGAGCAAAATTAGAACAAACTTTGGAAAATTTTCGAATTTTATTTGCTTATAATTCAGGGGTATTGAAAATTCAGAGATAACTTACCATGATACAAGAGAAGTTTTTGAAAACGGTAAAGTAATTAATTTTACTGGGAATCTAAGTCCAGTTTGTAATGTATCTGAAGAAATAAAAGATTTAATAAAAAAATAAATAAAGTAAAGAAAATCAATGTTCTATATGTAATTAAGATGGTAGCATATTTTCATTGTTGTTTTGAGAATATACATCAGGATGAATACTTCAGATAGAAAATGGCATACTTTCAAAATTCATATATAAATAGTGGAAAGTTTTGATATAATATATTAAATCGGGAGGCAAAGAATTATGCAGACATTACAAATAAGAAATTCAACAGCAGAATTTTTGATATTCACAAAACAAAATAAAGAGAAGACAATAGAAGTGATTGTTGATGAAGACTCTGTTTGGCTTAGTCAAAAGTTGATGGCCGAACTTTTTGGAACAACAAGAAATAATATAACAATACATCTTTCTAATATTTTTGAAAAAGAATTAAGTGAGAATTCAGTATGTAAGGAATTCTTACATACTGCTAGAGATGGAAAAAATTATAAAACAAAATATTATAATTTAGATGTTATTATTGCTGTTGGATTTAAAGTTAATAGCAAAAGAGCAATAGATTTTAGATTGTGGGCAATCAATATTTTAAAGCAATATTCTGTAAAAGGATATGTATTAGATAAAGAAAGACTTAAAAATGGAACTTTTTTAAATGAAAATTATTTTGATGAATTATTACAAGAAATAAGAGAAATAAGAATTAGTGAAAGGAATTTTTATCAAAAGATTACTGATATATACACAACAAGTTTAGATTATAATGTAGCTTCCCCAATAACAAAAGAGTTTTTTAAAACAGTTCAAAATAAAATGCACTATGCTGTTCACGGAAATACGGCTGCAGAAATTATAGTGAATCGTGCAAATCATAATAAAGTACATATGGGATTAACAAATTGGAAAAACTCACCTAGTGGCAAAATAATTACATCTGATGTTATAGTTGCTAAAAATTATTTATCCAAAGAAGAATTAAAATCTTTAGAAAGAATTGTTACAATGTATTTAGATTACGCTGAGGATCAAGCTGAAAGACATATTCCTATGACAATGGAAGACTGGAAAGGTAAGCTAGATGTATTTTTACAATTTAACGAAAGAGATGTACTGGATAATCTTGGTAAAGTATCCCATAAGGTGGCAGAGAGTTTTGCGCTTTCTGAATTTGAAAAGTATAGGATTATTCAAGATAGATTATTTGAATCTGACTTTGATAAATTTATGATTGAAATGGAAAATGAGAATATCAGCTGTTAAAAATATTCTGTTTTTGGGTATCATTCCAAGGCGGAAATGGGCGTGTGGGTAGAACAATAACTAATTATCTTTTATTGATAAATAATTTACCACCGTTTACCATATATGATCTGGATAAGAAATATTATTATGCATCTATAGAAAAATTTGATAAAGAAAATGATATAAAGTCTTTAGTATTATATTTTAAGTATGAAATAGAAAATACTTGGGAAAAAACTTTAGATAAAGTAAAAAAATTAAAAGGAAAGAGGTAATTTATGATTATAGGTTCACATGTTAGTTTTAAAAGTGATCAGTTATTAGGGTCTGTTAAGGAAGCACTAGAATATGGCGCTAATACTTTTATGTTTTATACGGGGGCTCCGCAAAATACAATTAGAAAAGAGATTGATGATAATTTAACAAAGGAAGCCTTAGCTTTAATGCAAGAAAATGGGATTGATATAAATAATGTAGTATGTCATGCACCTTATATAATTAATTTGGCTAATAGGGAAAAAGAGGAAGCTTGGAATTTTTCTTGTAGTTTTTTAAAGCAAGAGCTAGATAGAATTACAAAAATGGGTGTTTCTTTTATGGTGGTACATCCGGGTAATAGTTTAAAAATGGAAAGAGATATTGCTTTAAAAAATATTAGTGATGCTATAAATTGTATTTTAGATGGTGATACTAAACCGATGATTTTATTGGAAACCATGGCAGGAAAAGGAACAGAATGCGGTGTTAATATTGAAGAATTAAAGATGATATTAGATAATATTTATATGAAAGATAAAGTAGGTATATGCCTAGATACGTGTCATTTAAATGATTCAGGTGTAGATATTGCAAAGTTTTCTGGATATTTAGATGAATTCGATAAAGTAATTGGTTTAGATAAAATTAAATGTGTACATTTAAATGATAGTAAAAATGCACTGGGTACTCATAAAGATAGGCATGCAAATTTAGGTACCGGCACTATTGGGTTTCAAACTTTACTTGATGTAGCTTATAATGAAAAATTAAATAGTGTGCCAAAAATATTAGAAACACCTTATGTAAATGGAAAAGCTCCATATAAAATGGAGATAGCAATGATTAAAAAGAAAGAATATATGGACTTAGAATTATAAATATGTACCAAATTTTTGGTAGTATTCATTGAAGGCTTGTTTGATTTTTTCAAAGTTTTCTTTGCTATAATGATTTTGATAACGTTTTAAGTCAAAAAGATTGGGATTTTTTAAAACATCTTTCCAATTTTTTTTGACAAAGTCAAATGTAAAGTCTAGTTCTGCAGAGCTTAATGTGGCTCCTTTTTTTGTGGCAAAATTTTTAATGTCTTCTTTTGTTAATTTATTAATATATCTTTCTATTATATTAAACATGAAAATCACCTAATATATTGTATGAAAAATAATAAAAATGGAATACTAAAATTATGAAAAAAAGTTTTAGTTATGGATTAATTATAATGTTTTTTGTAATATGTAGTTTAAAACTAATAATGATATATAAAAATAATAATTATTATCAAGAAGAACTTTTAAAGAAGACAAATATTTATGTTAATGGTATGAGTGCACCACGGGGAAGAATTTTGGATGTTAATGGTAAAGTTTTAGTGGATAATGTGGGAATTAAAACTATATATTATAATAAAATTAAGGGAGTAAGTGCAGCACATGAGCTAGATATAGCTAAAAAGTTAGAAAAAATAATAGATAGTCCAGAAGCAAGTGAAGATGAGTTAAAAGATTATTATTTGCTTATAAATGATAATGGCAAGGATTTAATTACTGAAGAAGAATATGAGCTTTTAAATGAAAGAAAATTAAAATCAAGTGATTTAGAAAAATTGAAGTATGAAAGAATAACGGAAGATATGTTAAATTACGATTCTGAAACTAAAAAGGTGGCTCATATATATAGACTTATGAATACTGGGTATATCTATAGTAAAAAAGAAATTAAAAAAAATGTAAGTGATATTGAATATGCTAGAATAATGGAAAGTAACATTGAGGGTATAACGGGAGAAATGACATGGCAAAGAGTGTATCCGCATGGTGAAGTTTTAAAAAATATTTTAGGTAGTATCGGGGAAATTCCAAAGGAATTAAAAAGTGATTATTTAAATAAAGGTTATGAATTAACAGATATGGTTGGCGTTAGTTATTTGGAATATCAATATGATGAGTATTTGCAAGGTACAAAAGCTAAATATATGGTTAATAGTGATTATACTTTAGAGTTAGTTGAAGAAGAAAAAAGGGGAAATGATTTAGTTTTAGCTATAGATATTGATTTGCAAATGAAAGTAGATGAAATATTAAAAGATAAGATAATGCTTGGAAAAAAATATGGAAATACAGAATATTACAAAGATTCTTATGCTATTATTAGTGATCCTTTAACTGGGGAGATAAAAGCTTTAGCGGGTGTTAGATTAAATGATGATGGAACCTTTAGCGATGTATCTTTAAATACTTTGACAAAGTCTTATACTATGGGATCTTCGGTAAAAGGAGCAACAATTGCTGTTGGGTATAAATATAACCTTATTAAACCAGGAGAATATATTTTAGATAGTTGTGTTAAGCTTGCCCATGTTCCTGCGAAATGTAGTTTTAAGAGTTTAGGAAGAATAAATGATTTGACAGCTTTAGCTAATTCATCTAATTATTATCAATATTTGATTGCTATTAAATTAACTGATCATACTTATAGTCCGAATATGGTTTTAAATGTTACGGAAAAACACTTTGATATGTATAGAGAAGTTTTGGGAAGTTTTGGCTTGGGAAAAAAGACAGAGATTGATCTACCAAATGAAATGACAGGAATAAGGGGAAGTATTGTCTCAGATGATTTGCTTTTAAATTTAGCTATTGGGCAATATGATACTTATACGCCCTTACAACTTATGCAATATATTAATAGTGTTGCTGGGGGAAAGAGAGTTAGTCTATCTTTAATGAATAAGATAGTAAAAGAAAATGAAGTAATTAAAAAACATGAAGTTAATGTTTTAAATGAATTAGAAGTTGATAGTAGTAGTCTTGAGAGAATTAAAGAGGGAATGCGTTTAGTTTTAAGCGAGGGAACTGGGAAGTTTTATGTGCCTCAAGGGCTTAATTTTGCTGGAAAAACTGGTACTAGTGAATCTTTTTTAGATATTAATAATGATAATGTTGTTGATGTTGCCACTATATCTTCAACGTTTGCAGGTTTTTATCCTTATGATAATCCAAAATATAGTATTGTAGTTGTAACTCCGAATGTTTCCCATAAAGAGGGAAGTAGTGATGCTTTTTACTTCGGAGCTAGTAAAATAACAAAAGATATTGTAAATTATATTACCCAGAAAGATAGCTAATCAAGGCTATCTTCTTTTATAAGTAATATTTTAAAATTAATAAAATTTATTTGCTTGTTTTGATTATAATGGGAATTTACTTTTTAAAAAAATAATAAAATATATATTTACTTTTGTTCCACAAAATGCTATGATGTAGGTACGAAAGTAAATAGGTGATTTTATGAACAATGAAGAAAAACTAATTGCATTTTTAAAAAATAATCATGGTTATATTTCAACCTCGGAATTATTAGAATTAAAAATATATAAATCTCAAATTCAATTTTATATTAATAAAGGTATAATTGAAAAAGTTTGTCATGGTTTATATATGGATGCTACATTATTAAAAGATGAATATTTTATTATACAAAAAAAGTATCCGTGTGCTATTTTTTCGTATAATACAGCACTGCATATTTTAAATCTTACAAATAAAGTACCATCTGAAATTGATATAACTGTATCTAGAGATAAAAGAGTAAGAGGAAAATATAAAGTTCATCGTGTATCTGAGAATTATTATGAAATTGGTGTAATTGAAGTTGTAAGTCCGTTTGGTAATCCTATTAAAGTGTACAATGCAGAAAGATGTATTTGTGATATGTTAAGATCCGAAAAAGAGTTTGATTTAGAACTTCGAAACAGAATATTAGATTATTACTTTAGAAGTAAAGATAGAAATATTGATTTATTAATGGAATATGCGAAAATATTTAATATTTATGAAAAAGTTAATACTATTGTGGAGGTTATGATGAAATGGTAGGAATAATGGACATCAAAAGATTAGCAAAAGAAATAGAAAACAAATATGACTTAAATTATTATGAAGTACTACAAAGATATATGTTTGAAAGAGTTTTAGAAAGAATATCTGCCTCTAAATATAAAGATAACTTTATTTTAAAAGGTGGATTTTTATTATCTAGTATGTTTGGTATTGATAATAGGATGACTAAAGATATGGATGCAACTATTACTGGCATAGATGTTTCAAAAGACAAAATGGTAAATGTTCTAAATGAAATATTAAATATGGATTTAAAAGATGGTGTTAAGTTTGAGGTAATAGATATAACTGATATTAGAGAAGATGATGAATATGGAGGTAATAAATATCATATTGTAGGTAAATTACAAAGTTTAAAAGTAAATTTAGAAATCGATATATCTACTGGTGATAAAGTTACACCAAGAGAATTAAAATATAAATATCCTTTAATATTTGAAGATAAAACAATAATGATTAGTAGTTATAATATTGAAACAATATTAGCTGAAAAAATTGAAACGATTTTAAGACGAGGGTCATTTAATAGTAGAATGAAAGATTTTTATGATATATATTATTTTTTAACTAAATTAAGAAAAGAGATAGATATAAATATTTTAAAAGCTGATATTGATAATACTTTTTCTAAAAGAGATTCATTTGGATATTTAAATGACTATGAACAAATTATTGATTCTATTATTGGTAATGAAAGAATAGAAAAATTATGGAATAGATATACATAAAATCTTAAATTTATTAAAGGATATAATAAAAGAATTTGGATTAGAAGTGATTGTCGAGTAGTGTAGTACTTAAATATATTAAGTTAAGTTGAACATGAAACTTTTGAAACTAAAAAAATAAGCAAAAATGATTTTTCATGCGTTTATCCTGAAAATGGTCAATAAATAGTTGAAAATTATGGGAATTTTGGTATAATTAATAAAGATTAATTTAGTGAGGAGGAAAATAATATGGCAAAGAAAGATCGTAGTGAAGTTACTATGAGATGTACTGTTTGTGGTTTTGAATTACGCCCTGTAAGTAAAAATAAGAAAAATACTCCAGACCGTCTTGAAATAAATAGATACTGTCCTAAATGTAGAAAGACTGTAGCTGTTAAAGAAAAGAAGTAATAGAAAAGAGGATTAAAAATGGATATTAATATTAATGATATTAAAAATGGTATGACAATTATCATGGATGGTAATTTGTATACTATTGTAGAGTTTCAACATGTAAAACCTGGTAAAGGTCCAGCTTTTGTAAGAATTAAGAGAAAAAATTTAAGAACTGGTTCTGTAACAGAAGATACATTTAATACTAATATTAAAATAACTAAAGCACATATTGAAAAGATTAAAGCTGGTTATTTATATAGTATGGGGGATTCATATGTATTTATGAATAATTCAACATTTGAACAAATAGAAATACCTGCGAATGTTTTAGGAGATACAGTAAACTTTATAAAAGAGGGAATGGAAATAGATATAGATAATTTTGAGGGAGAAATTATTGGGATTACATTACCAGAAAAAGTTGAATATACTGTAGTAGAAACTGAACCTGCTGTTAAAGGAAATACAGCTACAAATGCTACAAAAGATGCTAAGATAGAAACAGGATATGTAGTAAAAGTACCTTTATTTATAAATGAGGGAGAAAATATTATTGTTTCTACAAAAGATGGAAAATATTCAGGAAGAGCTTAAGGTTCTTCTTTTTTCATGGAATCTATGATAGAATTTATAAGGTGGTATTAATGATAGAAATAATTAAAAATAATATAGATATGGATTATGAAGAAGTTATTACTAGAGTAAAAGCTTTAATAATAAATAGTAAAAATGAAATACTTTTAGGATATTCTTATTATGAGTATCAGTTTCCTGGGGGACATGTAGAAACTGGGGAAGACTTAAATTTTGCTTTAAAAAGAGAACTAAGGGAAGAAACTGGTTTAGATTATGATACAACAAATTTAGAAGCTTTTGCAGTTTTAAAAAAATATGTTCCTGATGCTAAAAGTCTTATAAATATATACTATTATAAGATATTTGATGATAGAATACCTAATTTAAAAAATACAAATTATACTGATGAAGAAAAAGATGGCAATTATAAGCTTAGATATATTCCTTTAAGCATAGTTAGGGAAGTGTTAGAAGAAAATAAAGAGTTAAATGGTGATTTACAAGGAATAACTGAAGAAATGTTGGATATTTTGAATCTTGAGGTAACTGTATAAAGTTTTTGAAATAGATTAGTTAAAGAAACTAAATTTAGTTATAAAAAATTTAATTTAGTATTTAATAGTTGCATAAATTATTTGATTATTTGCCATAAAAATAGGGAAAGGAATGTTTTATGGCAAAATATAAAGTAGATATAACTGGTCTAAATACGAGTGAATTAAAAACTATAACAAATGAAGAAATGACTGAGTTGTTTGTAAAGCTTAAAAATGGAGATTTAGATGCAAAAGAAAAACTTATTAATGGTAATTTGAAATTAGTTTTAAGTATTTTAAAAAGTTTTAGTAATAAAAATGTAAATTTAGATGATTTGTTTCAAGTTGGTGTAATTGGTCTTATAAAAGCAATTGATAATTTTGATGTTTCTTATGGACTTAAACTTTCAACTTATGCTGTGCCCCTAATAATCGGAGAGATTAAAAGATATTTAAGAGATAATATGGCTATTAGAGTAAGTAGAAGTACCAAAGATTCAGCTTATCAAATAATAAAGTTTAAAGATAATTATGTTAGTGAACATGGTAAAGAACCTAGTGCCGAAGTTATTGCTAAAAGTTTAGGGATTGAAGAATATATGGTTTCTTATGCCCTTGATGCTATGCGAGACCCTGCTAGTATTTTTGAGCCTATTTATAATGATGGGGGAGATACAATATATTTATTTGACCAAATAGCAGATATTAAAGAAAAGAATAGTGATAAAGATATGATTATTTCTTTAAGGAGGGCTTTGGGAAAAATTAAAGAAAGGGAAAAAAGTGTTTTATTAGCTAGATATATTGTGGGTAAAACTCAAATGGAAATAGCAGATGAGTTAAATATTAGTCAAGCGCAGGTTTCACGAATAGAGAAAAGTGCTATGGAAAATGTTCGTAAATTAATTAAGTAAAACATATAATTAAATGGTGATTATATGTTTTTAAGTGAATTACAAAGTAAAGATATTATTAGTGTTAAAAGTGGAATTAATTTAGGAAGAATAGTTGATGCTGAAGTAAATAATGAGGGCAAAATAGTGAATTTAGTTGTTGAAGAAAGAAAAATATTTAAAAAAGTTATGAAAAATAATGAGATTGTTTTTACTTTTAATGATATTGCGAAAATTGGTACTGATTGTATACTAGTAAATAAATGAATTTTGTGTTAATATAGTACTTATGAAAAAGAAAAGTTTTTGTATAGCTTTGTATATTTTAATATTTGATAGGTTAATTAAAAATGTTATTAATACTTATGAGCTAAGTTGGGTTAATGATATTGTACCGAATGTTTTATACTTAACTAAGGTATATAATGATGGGGCAGCATGGAGTATTTTTAGTGGATCAAGGTGTTTCTTGATTATATTTGCTATTATTGCTTTTGTCTTTTTGTGGAAATATCAAGCAAAAATAAAGTATAATTTTCGAAATATTTTGTCTTTTGGTTTAGTTTATGGGGGGGTATTAGGTAATTTATATGATAGGTTACGATATGGATATGTAATTGATTATATTGGAGTAATAATATTTGATTATGATTTTCCTGTTTTTAATCTAGCTGATATGGCAATAGTAATAGGGTTATTGCTGTTTATTTATGCAATTTATAAGGGAGAAGATTTAAATGGAAGTAAGGGTAAGTGAAAATGGCGAAAGAATTGATAAATTTTTAGGACAAGCCCTAGATATAAGTAGAGAAACTATAGTAAAAATGATAAAAGAAAATCTTATACAAGTAAATGGGAGTATATGCAAGCCAAGTTATAAGGTAAGAGAAGATGACTTAATTACTGTAGCAGATAATTATAAGAAAGAAACTGTTTTAGAAGAAGTTAAAATGGATTTAGACATTGTTTATGAAGATGAATATTTGCTAGTTATAAATAAACCAAGTGGGCTAGTGGTTCATCCGGGAAATGGTAATGTAAATAATACTTTGGTTAATGGACTTTTATATTATACGAAGAATTTAAGTAGTAAAGAAGATATTCGTCAGGGAATAGTTCACAGGTTAGATAAATTGAAACTAAAGATACATCAGGATTAATGCTTGTGGCAAAGACAGATAAAGTTCATGAACTTTTGGCAATGGATTTTAAAAATAAATTAGTGCATAGAGAATATATTGCGCTTTTAGATGGTGTTTTTCCTCAAGAACAAGCTACTATTGATGCTCCGATTGGGCGTGATAAAAATATCTTTGATCGAATGAGTGTTAGAAGTGATGGAAAAAAAGCTGTAACTCATTTAAAAGTATTACAAAGATTTAAAGATTATACTTTAGTAAACTTGGTACTAGAAACGGGAAGAACACATCAAATCAGAGTGCACTTAGCATATATTGGCTATCCAGTTCATAATGATCCAGTTTATAGTAATAAAAAAAGTGATGATTTTGGTCAATTTTTACATTCTTATTATTTAAAGTTTGTTCATCCTATAACAAAAGAGACATTAGAATTTAAAAAGGAACCTCCGATAGAGTTCCAAGAATTTTTAGATAAGCTTAGTTAGTATATATATGAGTAGATATATATTATAAAAAAGGTAAGGTAAAGTTAGCAAAGGGATATATTTTATAACTCTTTTTATATCTTTTATAAGTAAAATACTAAATAAGATAAGTAATATAGAACTTGAAAGAGCAAAAAAGGCATTAGTATAATAAAACGTAAATAAGGAAGTTGAGAAGTTAAGAATATAATTGCTTAGAATAAAGAATAAAAGGGAATTATCAATTTTATGATTATTGTTTAGTTTTAAAATAATGATTACTAGTAACGATATTGATAATAAAAAAGTCAAATACATAATCATAGTGCTCACCTCTTTACTAAATATATGATTTATTGTAAAATAAAATAACAAGGAGAAGTAAAAATGACATCAGAAATATTACGCAATGATGAGAAAATAATGATGAGTCTTGTCCATTATTTTGTAACTAAAGAAAATTATGCTCCGATACAAGTTCAAGGAGTTACGAATGAAATTTGGTTAGAGAATTTAAATGGACCATATCGTATTATAAGAATAAATAGTAATTCAATTTTTAATGATGAACAATATAAATATGATATATATAAGATGAAACATATTATAAAGCAAATTAAAAAGAAAACTTTATCTTTCAAAGTGAATACTTTAAATATTTGTACGGAAATGAGTGAAAAAGTTACTTTAGATAATAATTATAATATTGAAACTATAAAAATTAATAATTTTGATGAAGTGTTAAAAAATGAGAGGATAATTGATTTTTTTCCAACGATTGGCAATAATTTAGTAGAACTTAATAATGAGTTAGATTTAATATTTAATATGACTAAAGATATTAATGTTAAAACAGAAAAAGAAAATAGACTATTTGCCAAGGTTTTTATGCCGAAGAAAATTATTGTAACAAATATTATAATAATATTATGTATAGCCCTTTATGCTATCACTAGTTTTTATCAAAAAGATATATTTAGTATGAAAGCAGGAACACTTGCACTTTTTGGAGCTAATAATTTAATGTTAGTTAAAAACGGGGAATTTTGGCGTCTTTTAACTTGTGCTTTTTTACATGTTAATATCATTCATTTATTTGTTAATATGTATTCTTTAAAAATTATTGGTGCGCAAGTAGAGAACTTTATTGGAAAATTTAAATTTACATTTGTTTTTATTGTGAGTGTTATAAGTGCTAGTTTATTTTCATTAGTTTTTCAAGAAGAAATGGTAGTTTCTGTTGGAGCTAGTGGGGCAATCTTTGGTCTTATGGGAGCTTTATTTTACTTTGGTTATCATTATAGACTTTATTTAACTAGTGTAATTCGTAAT
>CAKOLP010000011.1 GCA_934096025.1 uncultured Bacilli bacterium | reverse complement strand
GTTATTTCAATAAAACAATAAACTCACTAACTTTTATGCAAAGAACTTTTTAAAATTCTTATAAATCTTTGTTGTAATATCGGTTTAACAAAATATTCTTCTAAATTTATAACACTGTTTTTATATCCACGATACGCTTTATCATGATTTCCTCGTTCTATTTCTTCTTTTGATACAAAATTATCCCTAAATCACCTTAATAGTTCTAATTCATAACAATTATCATCAAATTTCTCTTAAAAACATTTCATACAAGACCTTTTCTTAAAATATATTTTATAACATAAATTATAAACTTACAGAAATTTTCCAAAAAAATATTTAATATAAACGATAACTAATTAATATAATTAATATTTATTTCATATGCAAATCTTGAGCTATCCCCTCATATACACTACCAGCAAACCAAACTTCTCCAGTATACTTATCCCTTATTATAAACATAAAGGGCTTATCAAAATTTAAATCAATTGTTTTAACTGGTACTTCATAAAGATAATCAAACTCACAACCAATATCTCCTTTTCCTCCGACAATCGTAGAAGCTGAAGCTTTAATACCCTCATTAGAAAATTCAATATTTGCTTTGTGTTTAACCTCAGAAATATAAGTTTTTTGCATAGTTGTTAAATTAGATAAATCAGCTTTATCTATATCAAAAATATCCTTTACCCCCAAAGTTTCTAAATCTTTTTGTAAATTCAAGTCATAATCAAATTTAAATATAGGAAGCATTCCCTCAATCTTAGTAATTACATTCTTTTCACTTGCTTCTAAAGTTATTGGTACTAAATCAGAAATAACTTTATTAATATCTTTTACATTTACATTTTTAATATAATCAGCTAATTCTTTTTCTTTAGGCATAATAGCAACGTATTCAAAAGTAGTATTATTATACTCTTTTAATTCCTTAGCAAATACTTTAACATCTTCATTATCTAAATACCGAAAGTCAGTAGATGATGCAACATCTTTATAATTAGCACCAAGTTCACTCATATACTTGCTTACTACTTTATCTGTACTTTCGTAAGATGCCTCACCACAAGTGTCTGCTGCTACAAATTTCTCATATTCTTTTCTAATATTATTTTCAATATTTTCTTTTCCTAAAGTATTAATAATATCGTAATTATTAATTGATGCAGCAAACATCAAGCCCTTACTATCCTTACCATTAAAATTTATAGTTGGAAAATAATCACTATCTAATAAGCCCACTTCCACATAATAAGTAATTGGATCAATCGCCTCTTTTTCATGCGGATAAGTAACTATAAATTCTCCATCAAAATCACTATGTAATTTGTCATAAGGTTCTTTTTCTGGAACAGGTTGAATAACATTTTTCCATTCCATATCTATGCCTAAAGCATTAACTAAAAGAAAATCCTTATCCTTAACATCATCTACAACATCTTTTAATAAACCTAAAGTCTTGTCACTAATCCATTTATTAATGTTATCTGGACTGTTAAAAGAATCATATATAATACTTGCATTGTATTTATTATTTAGGGTATTTATATAATTATTTTTAATAGCGTTTTTGGACTCATCTTGAATAAATAAAGCATTAGCAAATGACATATTAGCACTATTTAGGTATTTTTTTGCTTCATAATCACCAATAATAGCACCAAGTTGTGCCTTAGAATTTCCACTAGATCCATCATGCAACATTTCTAGAGCATATTTAATTGACAAAGGACTATATACCATATTGTTTTTATTATCTTCTGAATTTAAAAAATATAAATCAAATGCTTCTAAGCTATAACCAGACATACGGTAAACCGAAGTAACTTTTTTTGTATCAGTATCCTTATTTATAACATTATCTTTCTTAAGCAAAAACGGCAATCCAAGAACCACAACCAAAACTATAGTTCCCAAAAATATAAATAATTTTTTCTTTTTCATTAGTTCTCTTTTTTAATTCTTTTGACATTCTGGGCAAAAATATGAACTTCTGCCGCCAATTTTAATACAAGCTATAATAGTTCCACAAACTTTACAAGCCTCACCCTCTCTTTTATGTACCATTAAATAATCTTGAAAATGACCAGTGACGCCCAGACTTGAGGTATAACTCTTAATAGTGGTTCCTCCCATTTCAATGGCTTTTTTTATAATTTTATTACTTGAATATATAATCATTTCACATTCATCTATAGAAATTAAAGATGCTTTTTTTAAAGGGTGAATTAAAGATGCAAACAATACCTCATTAACATAGATATTTCCAAGACCACTTATAATCGTTTGGTCAAGTAAAACCGTTTTAATCGGAATATTCTTTTTATGAATCTTATCATATAAATATTCTTTTGTTAATCGTTTATCCCCTGGCTCATAACCTTGTTTTTTGATAGCTTCAACTTTATTTAAGTCTTCTTTTTTAACCAAGTTCATGCGCCCAAACTTCCTCGTATCATGGTATCTTAAATCGGTATTATCAGAGAAATTGATGACAACATGTTCATGTTTATTATGTTCTTCACTACTCTTTTTAACAAAAAATTTCCCTTCCATTCTCAAATGACTTAACAAATAATAATCATGTAAATCAAATAACAACCATTTACCTATTCTTTTAATATCTTCAAACTCACGATTAATTAAAATTTCTTTAAATTCCTTTAAATCACTTTCAATCATTTTAGGATAATATACTTTAACATCAATAATTTTCTTATTTAAAATTTGTCTTTTTAAAGCATTTTTTACTGTTTCTACTTCTGCTATTTCTGGCATAATATCACCTACTTTGCTTCATACCAGTTTATACCGGTATTTATTTCTACTTTTAATGGCGAAGCTAATTCGTAAACATTTTCCATTTCTTCTTTTACTATTTCCTTTATTTTAGCAAGTTCACTATTTTTGCAATCTACTATTATTTCATCATGAACTTGTAAAAGCATTTTACTTGTAATATTTTCTTTTTGAAATCTTTCATAAACTTTAATCATCGCTAATTTCATTAAATCGGCACTTGTCCCTTGTATCGGAGTATTCATAGCCATACGTTCCCCCATTTGGCGAATCAAGTAATTCGGATTTTTAATCTCATCAATTATTCTTTTACGCCCAAATAAAGTCTTTACCCCCCCAGTATTACGAGCTTCTTCTTGGGATTTATTAGTATATTCTTTAATTTCTGGATATAAGTTATAAAATTTTTCAATATATAAATCGGCATCTTTTTTAGAAATATGTAAATTTTCCCCTAGGCCAAAACCACTTATGCCATAAATAATTCCAAATGTTACAGCTTTAGCACAGCGTCGCATAGTTTTCGTTACTTCTTCATCTTTTACTTTAAAAATTTCACTAGCAACATGAGTATGAATATCTTCTCCTGCATTGAAAGCTTGAATTAAACTTTGACAATTAGATAAAGAAGCCATAACCCTTAATTCAACTTGGGAATAATCGGCACTTAAAAAGCAATCATATAGAGGCACAAAAGCTTTTCTAATACTCCGACCTAATTCTTCTTTAACTGGAATATTTTGTAAATTAGGATCAACCGAAGATAAACGCCCTGTCCTAGTCAAAGTTTGTTTATAAATAGTATGAATTTTACCATCTTCTTGAATATAATTTGCTAATCCCTCAATATAAGTACTTTTAAGCTTAGCTAAATTTCTATATTCCAATATCTTTTCTATTATCGGATGTTTATCTCTTAGTTTTTCTAAAACTTTTATATCTGTTTTATATCCAGTTTTATTCTTCTTTCCCTTGGCAAGTTCTAATTTCTCAAATAAAATACTTCCCAACTGCTTAGGGCTTCCTATATTAAATGTTTCTCCAGCAAGGGCATATATTTCTTCTGTTAAAGCCTTTATTTTTCCATTTAAATCTTTACTCATATCCAAAAGTACTTCCCTTTTACAAATAATTCCTGTAAGTTCCATATCTGCTAAAACATATAAAAGAGGCATTTCAATTTTTCGATATAAATCATTATACCCATTTTCTAAAATACTTTCGCGCATACTTTTAACTTTATCATAAAGGAACCTACTACGTTTAACAAGTTCTTTTTCAATATTCATAAACCCACTTTTTTTCATGTTTTCATAATATAAAAAGTCTTCATTATCTTGATTTGCCAAGTAAGCTAAATCATCCTTTATATTTAGATTTAATAAATATGCCATTATCATAACATCATCAACACAATTAATTTTTACGTTGGTACTACAAATAACCTTTTTAGCGTCATAAGCAATAATATTTTTTGTTTTTATTTTATCCAAAAACTCTTTAACATAATCTTTCTCAATATAATAGTTATATGCTTCATCACTAACAGCTAACCCTACAATATTTGCATGATGATAGTATTCACTATCAAGCATTAATTCAATAGCAATATCATCTCCCAACTCTGGAATACTTGTTACTTTTTCATAAGTAATTTCTTCAGTTTTCTTTTTTAAATCCATATTTTTTAAAAACGAGAAAAACTCTAGTTCTTTAAACAATTCAATAAGTCCATTATTATCATCTGGGGCATATTTTAAATCTTCTAAATTAATATTTAAAGGAACATCTCTATAAATCGTAGCTATCTTTTTACTAATAAAAGCCATTTCTTTGTCAGAAACTAATTTTTCCTTAGTTTTTCCTGTAACACTTTCTATATTGTCATATAAATTTTCTAAACTATGATATTCCTGAAGCAATTTAATCGCTGTTTTTTCCCCGATACCTTTTACCCCCGGAATATTATCTGAAGAATCTCCCATTAAAGCTTTTAAATCAATCATTTTAATAGGTTCAAATCCATAATCATTTACAAACGTTTCATAATTATAACGAATAAATCCAGTCTGTTTTAAAAGCTTAACCTCAGTTTCATAACTAATTAATTGCAATAAATCTTTATCACTAGATACTATTAAAGAAGCAAAATCTTTATCATCTTCAGTCATTTTAACTATAGTTCCCACTATATCATCTGCTTCATATGGCGCAAGTTCAAAGTGCTTAATTCCCATTTTATCTAAAATTTCTCTAGCAATAGGCATTTGTATTTTTAATTCATCCGGAGTTGCTGTTCTCCCCTCTTTATAAAAAGAATATTCACTTTTTCGAAAGTTTTGGCCAATATCAAAAGCTACAGCCATATACTCTGGATTTTCCTCAGCAATTATTTTATTTAGCATTGATACAAACCCAAATAAAGCATTTGTTGGCAATCCTTTAGAATTTTTCATCATCTTACCTGAATAAGCTGTTGCATAATAACTTCTAAACATCAAATTATTTCCATCTATTAAAATAAGTTTTTTCATTTTACATCACCATTAAAAGTATAACACAGTTTTTCTAAATAGCCATAATAAAAACTCTGCTTTTAACAGAGTTAATCACCAATGTAATATTTTGGTACATTATTCCAATCTATTTTATTACCAATGTTTTCGCTTTCAGTAAAAACTTTATCTAATTTTTCTTTTATTTGTTCTTTATTAAAAGGTTTAGAAATATAATCACAAAATCCCTCTTTTAAATATTTTTCTTTAGCACCTACAATTGCATCTGCTGTTAAAGCTATGACCGGTGTAGAAAAAGAATCTATTTTCTGCAAATTTTGTAAGCAAGTTTCCCCATTCATATTAGGCATCATTATATCCATTAAAATCAAATCATATGTATTTCCTTGTTTAATTTTTTCTAAACACTCTACTCCATCATAACATTCATCAATAATACACTCAAAATCTTTTAATGCTCTTTGCGCAACCTTAATATTTAATTTGTTATCATCTACAATCAATATTTTTTTGTTTTTATAACTATTTGTTTCTTGGTTAAAAATATCCGGAATATTATTTAATTCTTCATTTAATTTTATTTTATCTATTTTTTGAGGTATCTCGACCGTAAATGTTGATCCTATATTATATTCAGATTCAACACTTATTTTTCCATTCATTAATTCAACTAAAGACTTCGTTATCGAAAGCCCTAACCCAGTTCCCTCAATAGAGGTATTTTTTTCTACATCTAATCTATCAAATTTTACAAACAACCTATTTAATTGATCTTCTTTAATACCTTTTCCTGTATCCTTACAGGAAAAAACAATATTTGTAATGTTTTTATTATAATCATTTTTACACTTAAAATCTAAATCTATCTTCCCCTCATCTGTATATTTAATTGCATTAACTAAAATATTATTAATTATTTCTTTTACTTTTCCTTTATCCCCAATTAAAAGATCAGGAATATCATTAGAGATATTTATGTTTAGCACAACATTTTTTTCACCTATACGTGTCTTTGTAATCCTACATAAATTAGTAACTTCTTCTTTAAAATTATAGGTTTCTTCAATAATTTCCATTTTATCAGCTTCAATTTTGCTTATATCTAGTATATGTCCCACAATTTCCAAAAGAGTTTGGGAGGCACTGACTATATCCATAGAGTTTTCTATTACTTCTTTTGGCATTTTATCTTTATAAGATAAATTATCTTCCGATAGACCCACAATAGCATTCAAAGGAGTTCTTATCTCATGAGACATACTTGATAAAAAATCTGACTTAGCACGATTAGCACTTTCAGCTTTTTCTTTAGCTAATTGTAATTGATTAATCATTATAACATCAGGATTTTCTATCGTATGATACATAAACAAAGTAATAAAAGCAGCTAGACTAGTTACTAATAAATATTCTGGATGATTTTTTTGAACCAAAATCACCGGTACAGTTATTATAATAAAAGTAATTATAGGAGCTATTTTCCTTTTTTCAATCGTATTACGTTTTTTAATAATAATAAATATCCAAGAAATAATATTTAATCCCACAACTAAATAAACATAATTACAACATAATCCATAAACATATATAGCATTTCCATTATTATAATATGAAAATGGTAAAATAAATAAAATCATGGTTACAATAAAATATAAAATTAAAATAAACTTTTTTTTCAACAATATATCACTAAGAGATTTAAAAGTTCCAGCTTCTTTAGAAATAGAATATAGATATACAGTAAGTAGCCCAGTAAAGGTGATTAAAAATAATAAATAAACTTTAACTATCAACCACCTTACAAAACTATCATCAGGTAAATTCATATTAGCATATATACCAATTAAATCCAAAACAATTCCAACAATTGTTACAAATAATTGCACAGAAAATATGGATATTTCCACATTAAATAACTTTCTTTTTTTCATAAATAATATTGTTATAAATATCGTATAAATTAAACTTAATAATAATAACGGAATACTTAAATGCATAAAAACACCTCACCCAAAATATAATTACTCCTATTTTTAATTATAATAAATTTTACTTGACTTTAAAAGTGTTCTTTTTAAAGTTTTATCATTTAAGTATAATAAACACATTTTTTTATTTTCCTCTAATTGCTTTTTTTGAGCCTCTAAATATTCTTCGTATATTTCTTCTTTGTTTTTTCCTTTTACGTTAATAGACATTCCAAAGTTCAAAATTACTCGTTTTTTATTATTTTTATCTTTAAACCATAAAACAGTAATCGGTACAATTGTAGCGTTTGCAGCAGTTGCCATTAAGACAAACGACGGATCAAATATACCAAAATCATCTTCATCAGATTTTAGCGTTGTTCCCTCCGGAAATATTCCCACTTTTTTATTAACTTGTAAAAATCCCAACATATCAAATATTGAATTCACATTATTTGCATTAGGATTATCTCTTTTTCTTTCAATAGGTATGAATTCCAAATTTTTAAAAGAAGACGCCGTTATATTACATAAAAATGGATTTTTACTATTATTAAATATGCTATCTTTTCCTTCAAAGAACCTGAGTAATGCTGCCCAATGAATATGTTTATTAATTACAGCGTTAATAACTAATGGATCTAATGTACTTCTATGATTTGGTGCATATATTATCGGCTTATCATCATCAAATATCATATTCTCCCCATTTAATATTATTGGTTCAAAATAATCTAAAATTAAAAATTTAACATGTGATACTTTTGCATAGAATAAATCTGATTTTGCAGCTTTTCTAAAATAATTCATTTTCTTTTTTCCTAATAATCTTTCAACACTAGCTATTATACTTTCATAAGATTCTCCACTATCTTTAAATACATTTTTTTCATTTTCAACATTCAAATTATGATTTCCCTCTATACATACACATTTTAACCCTTTATCCCTTAGAGCCTTTATTATTTCTGGTTTATCTTCAAAGACTATATCCGGTTTAGAATCAATAATTCCCTTTATCTTTTCCTCATCATTTGCATAAAAATTAAATTTATCTTCAGACAAATATATCCCATTTAATAAATATTGAAGCCTTACTAAAAGTCTTGACAACTTTCCAACTGAATTTTTATCTGTTGTTTTATCACGAGAAGTATGAATTTGAACTTCATGCCCATCCTTAAGCATTTCTTTTACATACTGACTTAAACCAAACCTAAATTTATTAAAAAGTGAATATTTTAAAAAACGTGGATGAACCCAAAATTCCTCCAATGCTTTTTTAGAATATTTTTTTGCCTCCTGCAATGAAACATTATACTTCTGAGCAAAAAAATTATCCATATCAAATATATCTTGAATCTCTAAACTCTCAGGATTTTTCACTTTCATTTGATATCTTTCTTCAAAATATGGTATTGCTTCCCTAGCAATAAAGTTATTAAAGTCCGTCATGGTTCCATCAGTATCTAATATTATTTTCATAAGCCCCACCTTCACTTGTCTGTTATTCTAGCATAAAAGCACTTACAAGTCAATTTTTAACATAGTTATTTACAAATTAAATATAATTTAATGAGGTAATTATATGTTTTTAAATTTATTAAATATTATTAAAGATATGCTTTTTTTCACAGGATCTTACTCCAACAATGTTTTTCCTGAACCACTAAGTAGCGAAGAAGAAGAAAAGTATATTAACGAAATGCTTATGGGAAGTAAAGACGCCCGTAATAAGCTTATTGAACACAATTTGCGCTTAGTAGCCCACATAGTAAAAAAGTTTGAAACCAAAGAAAATGACAGTGATGATTTAATTAGTATTGGTACAATTGGTTTAATTAAAGGTATCGATACATTTAAAAATAATAAAAAAACTAAGATAACTACATATGCTGCCAGATGCATCCAAAACGAAATATTGATGCACTTTCGTAATAACAAAAAATATGGCCCCACCATCAGCTTAAATGATGCAATCGGCCATGACAAAGAGGGAAATGAAATAAATCTCATTGATGTCATCAAAGACAAAAACATCGACTTATTCGAAGAATTAGAACTAAAAAACAACATTAATTTATTAAAGAAATACTTAAATCTTTTAAACAAAAGAGAAATGGAAATAATTGTAAAAAGATATGGTCTTAACAATAAACAATCAATGACCCAAAAAGAGATTGCTGATAGCTTACATATATCCCGAAGTTATGTTTCTAGAATAGAAAAAAGAGCATTAACTAAAATGCTCACGGAATTCATCAAAAATAAGAACATTGATTAAAACGCTTCAACATTAATATTTACTTTATTTAACTTATTTACATAAGTAAATGCGTTAACTAATACTCGAATAGCTTTAATATTTTCGCCATTTTTTCCAATAACATACTTCATTTCTGCCTCAGGAACTAAGACTTCAATATTATCTTCAGCTATTTTTTCAACCTTAATAAGTTCATTATTCTTAACAATTTTTCTAATTAAAAATTCTGTATATTCTACAACATTCATACTATTTTTCCTTGCGTTTTGCATATAAAGCATTTATTCCTTCTTGTTTAAATAAAGCTTTTACAGTATCTGTAGGTTGAGCACCATTTTCAAGCCATTTAATAGCTAATTCTTTATCGATTTTAACTTCAGCTGGATTAGCAACTGGATTATATGTTCCTACAGTTTCAATAAATTTACCATCTCTTGGGCATCTTGAATCCGCAGCTACAATACGATAAAAAGGTTTTTGTTTAGCACCCATTCTCTTTAATCTTAATTTAACAGCCATAATTCTTTCCTCCTTAATAACAACCTTATATTATCACAATAAAATATATGTGTCAACTAAATTTAGTTGACACATATAAAAAGATACTTAAACTATTTCAAGAGTAAATTCATTATCCTTAACATCAATTTTTAAAGTTGCTCCGACTTTTACATCTTCTTCTATCAAGGTGTGAGCTATTAAATTCTCAATATTTTTAGTTATATATCTTTTAATAGGTCTAGCCCCGAATTGTTCATCATAAGACTCAGCAATTATCTTTTCCTTAGATGCTTCAGTTACTACAATATGTAAATAACTATTTTTAAGTCTATTATCAAGTTCATTAATTATCTTATTTACAATATCTTTAACTACATCTTTTTTCAAAGAATTAAAGATTATTATTTCATCTATTCTATTAATAAACTCAGGTCTAAATGCACTCTTTAGTTCATTATTAATTAAAGCACTAGCATTATCATCACCATTTAATATGTATTCACTACCTAAATTACTAGTCATAATTATAATAGTATTTTTAAAATCTACAGTTCTTCCTTGGCTATCAGTAAGTCTACCATCATCAAGTATTTGAAGTAATATATTAAATACATCTTTATGAGCTTTTTCTATTTCATCAAATAATACTATACTATATGGATTTCTTCTTACAGCCTCGGTTAATACTCCCCCCTCATCATAGCCTACATATCCTGGAGGAGCCCCGATTAATCTAGAAACATTAAAGCTTTCCATATATTCCGAACAATCAATTCTTACCATATGTTTTTCATCATCGAAAAGTTCATAAGCAAGACTTTTAGCGACTTCTGTCTTACCTACCCCGGTTGGCCCCAAAAAGATAAAGGAACCTATTGGTTTAGTAGGGTCTTTAATCCCACTTCTAGCTCTTATAACAGCATCACTTACTAATTTTAAAGCATTATCTTGACCAATAACTCTAGCCTTTAGGCGATCAAACAAGTGTAGCAACTTATCTTTTTCACTACTAATTAATTTAGCAGTAGGAATATTTGTCCATTTAGAAATAATACTTGCTATATCTTCTTCATCAACTGTATCTGATAAAATATTAGAATTATTTACTTCTTGCATAGCTTTTAATTCTTGTTCTAAAGCTGGAATTGTGCCATGTCTAAGTCTAGCACTTAACTCAAGATCATAATTATTCTCAGCAACAGTTAAATCAAAACGTGCTTTATCTAATTCTTCTTTCTTATTTTTTATTTTAGTTTTAATCTCTTTTTCTTTTTCCCAAGAAGCTCGCAACTTGCTCTCTTGAAGTTTTAACTCATCTAGTTCTTTTTCTATTTCTTCTTTTCTCTTTAATGATATTTCATCTTTTTCTTTCTTTAAAGCTCGATGTTCTATTTCTAAACTCATAATCTTTCGCATTAAAGTGTCTAATTCAACAGGTACCGAATCCAATTGCATTTTAATCGTAGCACAAGCTTCATCAACTAAATCAAAAGCTTTATCTGGCAAAAATCTATCGGTAATATATCTATCTGATAAAACTGCCGCAGAAACTAAGGCATTATCTTTTATATTTACACCGTGGAATATTTCGAATCTTTCTTTTAAGCCCCGTAAAATTGTAATGGTATTTTCAACATTAGGTTCCTTTACAAGCACTTTTTGAAATCTTCTTTCCAAAGCCCCATCTTTTTCAATATACTTTCGATATTCATTTAAAGTTGTAGCTCCGATAACTTTTATTTCTCCTCGAGCAAGCATTGGCTTTAGCATATTTGATACATCCATAGCACCATCTCCACCAGAACCAACAATCATGTGAATCTCATCAATAAACATTATTATATTGCCATCAGATTCTTTAATCTCTTTTAAAACAGCTTTTAATCTTTCTTCAAATTCTCCACGATATTTAGCCCCAGCGACTAGTGCCCCAAGGTCTAATTCCCAAATTGTCTTATCTTTCAAAGAACTTGGAACATCACCTTTAATAATTCTGCCAGCTAATCCCTCAACAATCGCGGTTTTACCAACACCTGGATCCCCAATCAAGACGGGATTATTCTTACTCTTACGAGATAATATCCGAATAACATTTCTTATTTCTTCATCTCGCCCTATAACTGGGTCAACTTTATTATCTAAAACATTTTTGGTAATATCTCTCCCAAATTTGTTTAATGCATCTTTTACTTCTGGAAATTCCTTATTCATTTCAATCACCCTTTCAAACTTCCAAATTAATTATATCCCCAAAATTAGCACATGTCAATACTAAGTGCTAAAAAATAAACAAGACAAAAAATAAATCTTATAATA
>CAKOLP010000010.1 GCA_934096025.1 uncultured Bacilli bacterium | reverse complement strand
TACTATATCTTTATCATGCGTAGCCATAATAATCGTAGTCCCCAATTCTTTATTTATCCTATCAATAACTTCCATAATCTCTTTACTAGTCTTAGGATCTAAATTACCCGTAGGTTCATCACAAATTAATAACTTTGGCTTATTAACAATTGCTCTTGCTATACAAACTCTTTGTTGTTCTCCACCTGAAAGTTCCCCAGGAAAAGACCTCACCTTTTCTTTTAATCCTACTCTTTCCAAAGCATTTAAAACTAAAGGTCTAATTTCACTCCCTTTCATTCCAACACATTCTAAAGCAAAAGCTACATTTTCATACACAGTTAACTTTGGTAATAACTTAAAATCTTGAAAAACAATACCTATCTTTCTTCTTAATTTATATACCTTTCTATTTTTAAGCTTCCCAACATTCAATCCCCCAACAAAAACAGTTCCACTAGTTGGCTTTTCTTCTCTATAAAGCATTTTTATAAATGTTGACTTCCCACTTGCAGTAAGCCCTATAACAAAGACAAATTCCCCTTTAGTTATCCCAACATTTAAATCAGCAATTGCTGTAATACCATTTTTATAAGTTTTATTTACATTTTTTACTTCTATAAACTTCATTAGGAACCTCCACTATAAGTATAACATTCCTTAAAATATTTATAAATAATAAATTATTTTATTTGACACTTTCTAAATAACTTTTATTGCAAGAAAACTTTTAATTTACTATAATTAATATATCTAGGAGGAATTATAATTGAAAAAAAATGAATTCATGGAAGGGGCTATGATAGCTACAATTGCTATAATCCTTTCCAAAATACTCGGAGTACTTTATGTCATACCATTTTATCGAATTATCGGAGAAAACGGTGGTTCCTTATACGGATATGCTTACAACATATATAATTTCTTTTTAATAATATCATCAGCTGGAATTCCTCTTGCTATAAGTAAAATAACCAGTGAATACAATACACTTCATAAAGACAAAGAAAAAACCTATATGTTTAAATATTCTCAGAAAATCATTAGGATATTTTCTCTTATTTCTTTTTGCATCTGTTTTTTTGGTGCCAATTTAATAGCGACTGCTATTGTAGGTGACCTAACCGGAGGTAATTCCATTAGTGATGTAGCATTTGTTATAAAATGTGTTTCTTTTGCTTTATTAATAGTACCAATATTAAGCATTTTAAGAGGATATCTTCAAGGACACAGATACATTTCTGCTCCCTCAATCGGTCAAGTAATCGAACAATTAGTTAGAGTTTTAGTAATTATCATCGGATCTTACTTAGCTTTAAAAGTATTTAATTTACGTATTTCCGAAGCTGTAGGAATAGCAGTATTCGGAGCTTGTGCCGGAGCCCTTGTTTCTTATTTATATTTACTTTTAAAAACTCGAAAAATCAAAGATAAATTATTTGTACCATACGAAGAAGTATCCAAAGAAGAAAAAAAAGCTATTCTAAAAAAACTAATTGGTTACTGTATTCCATTTATAATAATAAATGTTGCCAACTCTATTTATAACTCAGTAGATATGATTTTAGTAATAAAAGGCTTAAACTGGATAGGATATCCTGCTAATGACATTGAGACAATTTCCTCAGTATTCACTACATGGGGAAGCAAACTTGTAAGTGTAGTAACTGCTATTGCAACAGGTTTAGTCATAAGTCTCATTCCTACAATCGTAGAATCATATACAAAAAATGACATGAAAGCCGTAAATAATGAATTTAATAAGACTCTTGAAGTACTTTTATATATTATTTTACCTTTTTCTATCTTTTTAAGTATATTTTCTAAACCAGTATGGACAATCTTTTATGGTGAAAGTTTCTACGGCCCCCTAATTTTCAAATATACAATACTTCTTGCAATTCTAGATTCAGCATATATCATGATATGTAGTGCTTTACAAGGCCTATCAAAAACTAAATTAATATATATATCATGCGCAACCGGATTAATCACTAAAACAATACTAGATATACCTTTAATATTTTTATTTAACAAACTAAATATATATCCATTTTATGGCGCCATATTAGCAACTACAATCGGATATATCTTATCACTGGCTATACCACTAATAACTCTATATGAAAAATATAACTTTAGTTACAAAAAAACCATTCAATCACTCCCAAAACTATGTCTATCAATCATTATACTAGTAGCTTTATGCTTAATCATAAGACCTATAATATTCAATAATATAACCGGCAAACTACCTATGCTTCTAGCTCTTGCCATAATAGGAATAACCTGCTTAATAATATATTATTTAATGAATAAAGATTTATTAAAACAACTAATCGGTGACAAAATATCCAAAAAACTAAAACAAAAAAATACTTCAGCCCAAAAATAAACTGAAGTATTTTTTTAATCAATAATATAAGGCATATCCTTAGTTCCATTACCAGAAACATAATTAACCGAAGATTCTAAATAAAAAACTGGTCGAACAGCTAAAGTAAAACTTTGTGTTAAATTCACTTCACCCTCATAACGCACGCTATATACCCAATTTGTTGTGTCAGAATCAGGAGTAATTGTCCATTCAATAAGTCCCATATACATCCAATTTAATTCAACTACGTCTGCACTTTTATAAGCGTTAAGATTGATTGTCCAAATACTTGGTTCTGCCGCATACCCATAATCACTTACATACATTAAACCAACTTTTGCACTAACAGTTGAATCGGTAGCTGGAGATATTATTTCATTTTTATAAGTATTTAATACAGTAGTACCATGTATATTTGAAGTTGTATTTCCCCCGACTTTCCATGTTGTTATTGCTATTTTATTACTCCACGTCGTTCCAATATTATTTAAATACTCAGAATTTAAATTTATTTTATTTAATAAACTTGTACCCCATATATTTGAGTATGTACCTTGTGCTTTACCATTCCAAGAATAAACACCTATTTTCTCTTTTGTATTACTTCCTAAACTTGTTCCAGCCGAAGTACCTGACCAACCATGTCCAGAATAAGTATTATCATAATCTCCATTTTTTCCAAGTAAAGTGTCTGTTGCATAATCATATTTTATCAATTTAACATTATCACCAAACACCCCAATTATTCTATATAGATTATCTGAGGGACAAGTTCCATCTGTTGAGTCATATCCAAAACATACAAAATTATTTGTTGAATCACTTGCTCCAGCATATCTATAACTTCCATCACCAGCTCCATTTTCCAATGTATCATCATGCAAATATAAATTATTTTCTCCTTGAATTCCCGTATACAAATATTTAACATATTCAGCAATACTAATTAATCTATCAAAATAAACATAACACTTATCACTACTGTCACTATCCATAATTACAATCTTTTTTTCATTATCCCAACTTAAGTTACCCCCATTTTCACAACGCGATAATGTAGTATTAAATACATAACCCTCAGTTGGCCACTCACTTCTAGTGACTTCTTCATATTTCCCACTATTTTCTTCTGTTTCCAACAACATAGATAACAAATTGTTATTATCTTTCGAGTTATCAACAAATATAGTTTCCTTACTATCTTTTTTTATAAAACAAAAACCAATCACAATTGCTAAAATAAGTACAAATAAAACTACTTTCTTTTTCATGTTACCTCCACATACAACTACCAATTGTATTATATTTAATTGTACTACCCAGAGTTGTATTAGTCAATACAATTATAAGTTGTATAGTAAAATTTTATTGAGGTGCAACAATGAATATATCAAGACTAAAAGAAATACGAGAAGACCAAGACTTATATCAAAAAGACATAGCAAATATATTGGGAGTTACCCAACAACAATACAACAAATATGAACTAGGAATTAATGCTATTCCCCTTGAAAAAATCAGCATTTTAGCCGACTATTATAAAACCAGTATAGATTACCTAACATTTAGAACAGATGAAAGAAAACCGTATAAAAAATCCATTATTAATTAAAATTCAATAAATATAAACAACAAAACTACATTAATACTTGAATAAATCAATATACCATTTTTAAAATATTTACTATACCATTTTTAAAGATATTTTTTCCCATAAATAAGCCAAAAATTATAAATTTTTAAATTTTTACCATACCGTTTTTAAGACTTTTGCTATACCGTTTTTAAATATACAATGTATAGTCAAATAAATCCAAAATAAAAACTCTCAATAAAGAGAGTATTTTTTATTCAAACATTTTTTTAGCAGTTCTAAGCATTTGTGCAGTATAACCATATTCATTATCATACCAAGCAACAACCTTAACTAATTGTGAGTCACCTTCTTCAACAATATTTGTTAATAAACCATCGACTAAAGCACCATATTTTTTTCCTAAAATATCACTTGATACCACAGGATCCATAGTAAACTTCAAAGTATCATTTTGATTTTCTTTAAACAAATTATTTATCTCATCAACAATTGTTTTTCTTGTAAGTTCTAGTGTTAAATCCACAATAGAACCATCAGCAACAGGTACTCTTAAAGCACTTCCATCAAGTTTATTTAAAAGCTTAGGAATAACTTTACCTATAGCTTTAGCAGCACCAGTACTAGACGGCACTATATTTGCCGCACAAGCTCTCCCCCGTCTAGATTTAATACCTTTTTTATGCGCTATATCTAAAGTTGCTTGATCATTAGTATAAGCATGAACCGTAGTCATAAATCCTTTTTTAATTCCTATATTTTTCTCTAAAACATCTAAAACCGGCGCTAAACAATTAGTCGTACAACTTGCCCCAGAAACAATCTTATCATCACTAGTTAATATATCGTCATTAACCCCATAAACAACTGTCTTCATTTCACCTTTTCCTGGTGCAGATATTAACACCTTTCTAGCCCCAGCAGTTATATGTTTTTCAGCATCTTCTAAAGCTGTAAATTTACCAGTACACTCTAAAACCAAATCTACTCCTAGTTCTTCCCAAGGCAAATTAACCGGGTCTGTCTCACTATACACTTTAATTCTCTTAACACCAGCAACTACTATTTCATTACCTTCAGCTTTTATTTCATCTTCATGAAAAGAACCATGCACAGTATCATATTTAACTAAATATGCCAAATCCTCAGCTTGTGTTAAATCATTAATAGCCACAATATCAAAATCTGTTTGTGTAACTATTTGTCTAAACGCTAACCTCCCAATTCTCCCAAAACCATTAATTGCTACTTTAATCATTATATTTTCCTCCTATAAATTCTCTTAAAATTGATTCATCATTAACATATTCGCTTGGAATAACAAAGAACTGCTTTAAAAAATCTACTAACCTCCTTGCTTCCTCATAATAAAGTGAATCCACACTTACTGACAAAAGCAAAGGTTCAACATAAACTTTTAAAACTCCTAATTCATAAGGCAAAGCCGTATTTATAATTGTATCAGCTTGATGAATAAACGGAAAAATATACTTTTCTTCTCCACTTCTCACCTTTTGCCAACTATCAATTGTATCTACAACACTATATCCTCTTGTTCTATTATCTCTAACTATTCTTCTTAATAACCTTAAATCTAACGTCGAAACATAATTATGTCTATCAATAGATAAAGGTATAAAAGGACTTAAATAAATTCTATATTTATATTTATTACTAATGTTTTCGCATAACTCATCATTTAAAGCATGTAAGCCCTCGATAAGAAAAACTGTATTATCTTCCATTTTTACTTTATTTTTAGACATTTCACTTTTTCCTGTCAAAAAATTATACTTCGGCAAATTTACTTCTTCTCCATTTAATAAACTTGTCAAATCATTATTAAATCTTTCTACATTAATAGCTCTAATACTCTCAAAATCATAATCTCCATTTTCATCTTTCGGAGTAAGCGCTTTATCCAAAAAGTAATCATCTAACCCTATATATATTGTATTATACCCTAAAGCATCCATACACGATGACAATCTTTTTGTAGTAGTAGTCTTCCCACTCGAAGATGGCCCTGCTACCATAATAAACTTTATGTCTTTTTTACTTACTATTTCATTTATTACATTAGTAATATTTAAATAAAATTTTAATTCACAAGAATTAATAAAATTTCTAATTCTCCCATTACTAACAGTCTTATTAAGCTGAGTCACATACGGCATATGTAAACTATTAAGCCAAGCCTTTCCCTCATAAAAACTATCTAAAATATTATCATAATGCACATACTCCGGAACATTTCCATTACTCTTAACAGTAGGAAACAAAAATACAATCTTATTATTTCCTAAATAAACAAGTTCAAACTTATCTAATAGCGAAGTATTATAAGGCATCAAACTATAAAAATAATTTAATTTATTTCTAAGCTTATACAAATTAACTACCTTATCATTTATATTTTGGATATTATCAGCTTTTTCATACTCTTTTCTTTTCTTATAAAAACTAATTGCTTCTTTAGGTAAAATATTTAATCTATAAATTCTATCTTTGCTCTCAATAATTTCCACCATTTTCCCTTTAATTTTTGATATATCATCATTTGTTAAAATTTTATCTCCATAAACACACCCAAGCATTCCTCTAGGTACACTATGTTCATAACTTATATCTAAACTCGGAAAAACTTCCTGCAAGGCAACTTGAAACAAAAACTTAAGCCCTGACTTATATATTTTATTTCCTATAATATCACTAGTATTTATAAATTCAACACTCACATCCCTATTAGCTTTCTCATCAAGACTAAAAACTTCATTTTTAATTTTAAATCCCATTATATTACTTAATTTCGAAGCTTTACTAATCTCATAAAAACTAGTACCCTTTGAAAACTCGTAAGTATTTCCCTCAAAAGTTACAAATACATTATTCATAGACATCCCTCTTTATTCTAATTAATTATATCAATATTTTTTTATTTTGTGAATAAAATTAGCAAATATTTACTATTATTTAGTTAAGGAGGCAATATCAATTTTAAAACTCAAATGAATTGATATAACAAATCAAAATGAATATAATACCAACTATACTTGAAAAGAAAAATAACAAAGAATATGCTTTTGACTTATACTCAAGAATGCTTCAAGACCGAATTATCTTTCTCGAGGGTGAAATAAACGACCCCTTAGCTTTTTTAATAGTAAGTGAGCTATTATACTTAGATAACATAAACAACAATGATATCTATCTTTACATAAACAGTCCCGGGGGCTCAATTACCTCAGGTATGGCAATCTATGACACAATGCGTTTTATAAAAAGCAAAGTTATTACTATAGGTATGGGTATGTGTGCAAGCATGGCAGCATTTCTTTTATCAAGCGGAGATACTAGATATGCCCTACCAAATGCTGAAGTAATGATACATCAACCGCTCGGAGGTTTTCAAGGCCAAGCAACAGACATTAAAATTGCCGCCGAAAGAATAATTAAACTAAAAGAAAAGCTAAACAAAATTTTAGCCGAAAATACTAATCAACCTCTTAAAAAAATCTACACTGACACTGAAAGAGACAACTACTTAAGTGCCACCGAAGCCAAAGAATACGGCCTAATCGACGAAGTAATTACAACCAACAATTTTAGTCCATCCGTATAATTATTTCCCCATCAGCAGAATACATATATTTCTCTTTTGCATATCTTGCAATATAATCACTATCTTGTAATTTAGTAACTTCACTCACTAATTTTTCTTCTTCACTTAACAAATTATCATATTTATTCTCAAGTTGGGCAATCATATTTTTATTTTCCAATATTTTCGTCCAATCATTTGCTACAGAACTAATCAATGAAACCAACAAAAAAACTATACTAAAACTTATAAAAAACAATCTTTTCTTTTCTTTTTTAGTTTTTTTCAAATTAATTTCCTTCCCTTTCTTACTTTGACTACATTATAACAAAAATCTAGGAATTATTCCTCCTAGATTTTATTTTATTTACAATATTTTTACATTTATTTAAAGATTTATAGCCTACCCAATACCCCACAACAACCAGAGTTATATAATAAACATGTATATTTCCCTGATTAATCTTATACATAACATAAATATATATTAATACTACATCTAAAATAAAAATCAAATTTACAACAAATTGTTTTACTATACTTTTATTACAAATTAATCCCTTATTAAAAAAAGAAACATAATAAAAAATAATTCCATAGACAAAAGAAACAAAGAAAGAAACTACTTGAATATAACTACTCATTTGAACAATTTATTAAGTAAGCTATCTTCTTTTTTATTAGTCTTTCCCTCAATATACATAAATGAATTAATTTTTCCTTTAATCTTGACATTTCCATCTGTTGTATCTAACTTTAAAAGTTCCAAATTATTTCCAAGTATTCTTAAATTTCCCATGTTAGTTTCTAATAAAAATTCTTCATCATCAAAACTTACTATCTTACTTACTCCCGATATACTTATACTACTTCTATCAATTATTTTAATCTCTTGATTCCCAAACGTTTTAATATCCATCATATCACCAATAAAACATATGAAAAAAGCAGATATTTTATTCTATCTACTTCTCGTTTTTTTTGTTTGAGCACTATTATTTAAATACACTAAATGATCACCAGCATCAAAGCATTTTTTGCTAACATTTGCATAAGTATATGCAATTGCACAATTTTTATAATTTGCCAAAAATCCTTCTAATAAAGCACTATCTCTATCATTTCCAGACCAAGGTAACACTACATCATCAGCTGTTAAGAAAACATAATCATTAATTTGTGGAAATAACACAACACCCACAGCATTTAATTCATTATAAGTTTCTTCAAAAGCTTCTAAATCAGTAACATGTAAAACATTAGCATTAACAGCATTATCTAAAACATCATTTAAACTTAATTGAATACCTAAATATACTTTTTTATCTACTACCTTGCCATCATCAACTCCAAATACACAAGCTCCCAAAAGTACTCTTTCATCATTATTTATCATACAATCATCCCTTTCGAATAAATGTTATCCTACCATAGAACTAAACTAGTGTCAAGAAAAAAACTACCTAACGGTAGCCTTTAATCTAATTATTTTCAACTTCTTTATGATATTCATTTAAAATAAAATTTTCTATTTTGTCTCTTGTTTCTTTATTTAAAGGAAAAACTATATTTTCTTCTTTTCCGTCTTTACTAAGTTTACTTGGCATTGCAACAAACAATCTCTTATTTCCCTCAATAATTTTTGCACCACGTACAATAAAACAATCATCAATTGTAAAATCTACAAAAGCTTTTAACTTAGATCCCTCTTTGTTTCGATAAAATATTTTCGTTTGTGTAATTTCCATATATCCTCCTATATTTTTATTTTAAAACACATCACCATTAATTGCAATAAATTTTTTATAAATATCTTATTTTTACATCTCCAATAATAACATCTCTATACGAAAAACTTTTTTCTTCGCCATTAATTAATACAGTAAATATATTCGGATAAGTCTTATACAAAACTCCCTCTAATCTACTAACTTTATTACGCATACCAAACACTGACACTAACACTTTTCTATTTACTTTCTTTTCTATTTCTTCTCTTACTAAATTTATGTTCATAATCCCTCCTTATCTTGGATATCCAACATACATAAGTCCATTACAAATAAGACCACCCATTCCATCTTCTTTATATTTTGTCTTATTTAAAAGCTCTTTCAAATCTATCTCTTTACTTCTTTCTGTTAAAGAAATAGTACTTGCAATAATAGCAGGGTCTAAAGCATGAATATTTACCCTTTTGGGACTAGAAGCAAAATTAGCACCTGCCTTTATTAGTTCTTCATAATCACTTTGACAAGCCCCTGCTATAATAACTAATTTTTCATGACTTTTTTCATAATTTCTAGCAGCTTTTACAGCTTTTACAAAATAACCAGAGTTCTTATAATTTTTAATATCATTAATATTACCTTTTTTCTTATAATAAGCGTCATGTCCCGTAATAATTACAATATCAGGCTTAAATTCCTTTAACAAAATTGGCAACTGTTCATAAATATTTTTCTCATTTATCTTTTTTCCAATAGCAAATATTCCATTTCTTTTATAAAACTTTAAACATCTTGCCAAGTACTCCTCATCAGCATCTATATGTAATATCTTCGCCGGTAAATAAAAATATTCTCCCCGTGTTAAAAGCTCATCTTTAATTTCAATATCATCTAAGTCTTCTTCTATATCTAAATCTTTTTCTAATCGTAAATCAGTAATTAATGAATCTGCAACTAACCTTACATCTACGCCCTTTAAATACACTACATTATTCTTAATATTAATTACTTTAAAAATAGTATCATTATTATAACTATTTCTAGTTACATAATCTCCTTTACTTATTTCCAACTATACATCACCAATTAACTTTATGCTTAAAAAAACTTATTTATGAAAAAACTATCCCTAAAGGATAGCTCTAAATATATCTAATAACACATTTTCTTCTAATTCTTCTGCACGTACACCTTGAAAATAATTATACTTCATTAAAACACCAAGTACTTTTTCCCAATCATAAATTCCACTAATATTATTTTTAAGTGTCTTTCTTTTTTGCTTAAATACAACTTTTAAAAACTCCATATATTTTTCTACATCAACTTCTGGCTTATTATCACGCATTGTAAAAGAAACTACCGTACTTTCCACCTTAGGTACCGGATTAAACGCATACTTTGGCACATCACACACTTTATAAACATCAAAAAAATACTTAAGTACCAAAGTAATATAACCATAATTTTTACTTTTAGGTTTAGCCATAAATCTCTCAGCAACCTCTTTTTGAACCATAATCGTAAGCTTTTTAAAAACTAAATTTTGCTTAATAATATGTTCAATAATAGGTGTAGTTATATAATAAGGTAAATTGCCTACAATATACAAATCCGTATAAGTAATATCTTTAATATCTTCTTTAATATTGCTACTTAATATATCTTTATATATTACTTTTGTCTTACTATCTTCGAGTAAATCTAATCTTTTTTTTAAATCCAAATCAATTTCATAAGCAATAAGCATACTCTTTTTTTCTTTAAGCAAAGAAGTAAGAGCCCCCATTCCAGGGCCAATCTCAATTATCAAGTCACTACAAGAAGAAGATACTTCATCAACTATCTTCTTAATTACGTTATTATCAACCAAAAAATTTTGGCCAAATCTTTTTTTTGCTTGCATCAATTAATTCCACCCATTTCTAAGCACATCATAAGTTATTGAACTACGCCCTATATAAGTTGCAGCGTATTCCTCAGATTTAGAAAGAAAATCTATAGCATTACCTCTAACACCACGGTCTAAAACTATTGCTAATATTTTTCCCTCACCAATACGAGAACTATAAAAACTTATAATAGAACCACAAGCTAAATTCTTACTAGAAGCCACAATATACACTTTTCCATATTCATTATCATTAAAAGTATTTATTCCGTTTAAAACATTATAACTAGGTAAACACGCAAGCTTTCCTGTACATAATGGACAATCTGCTGCATATCCCGTTAAATCCCCTGTATATGTATCCACGGCTTGAAACTTCATAGCTTCTGTTACTTCCACTACTTTCATAGCCATTGTCGATAAATTTATTGTTTTATTTGTATTATCATTTTCTACAGCAGCACTTCTAATATCTGTACTACTCTTAGCAATAATAACTACAAAGAAGATTATTCCTAATCTTACAAAAAAATTAATTACTTTCATAATTTATTATCCACCTCACTGGATGTCTAAATTATAGCATTTATCCCCCTTAAAAGCAAATACCAATAACTTACATTGCAATTATAAAAGGTTTATCCATAGTTCCATTTCCACTAGCATACATAACTGTTGATTCAAGATAAAAGACAGGTCTAATGCTTAAACCGTTACCGTTACTATATATATAATAATTTTTTACATCTCCTTCATGATGAACATAAAAAGAGTACATTGAATCGTTAGTGCAAGGTGTAATAGTCCATTCATGGAGCCCCATATATAACCAATTTTCATTAAGAATTTTATTATATAAAAATAAAATATTTGTCCAAGCACTTGGGGGTGCCGCATAACCGTAATCACTTACATACATTAAACCGACCTTAGCACTAACCATTGTATTAGTAACGGGAGATATTATTTCATTTTTATATGAATCTGATACGGTAGTATTAGACACTTTTGCAGAAGTATTACCTCCTACTTTCCATGTCGTCGTAGCTATTTTATCAGCCCATATTGTTCCTAAATTATTTATAACATTTAGATTTAAATTTATCATATTTAATCTACTATCACCCCAAAAATTTATACTTGAACTATTACTAGAATAATTCCAATAATAACTACCAATTTCATCATTAGTATTAATTCCTTTACTAACTCCCCCGAAACCAGTACTTTTATATGAATTATTATAATCTCCATCTTCTCCAAGCAAACTTGATTTTGCATAATCCCATTTAATAAGCTTTACATTGTTACCAAAAACGCCTATAATCCTGTAAAGATTATCTGAAGGGCACTCTCCATTCTTAGAGTCATACCCAAAACATACAAAATTATTAGTTGTATCACTAGCTCCAGCATATCTATATGAACCGTCATTTGCACCATTACTTAATGAACTATCATGCAAATACAAATTATTATCCCCTTGAGTTCCAGTATAAAGGCCTTTTATATAATTAGCCAAAGTAATTTTAGCCTTATCAAAATAAACATAACATTTATCAGAACTTACTCCATTCATAACAACAATCTTTTTTTCGCTATCCCAAGATAATTCTCCTCCGTTTTCACAGTGAGATAATGTAGTATTAAACATATATCCCTCATCTGGCCAAGTATTTTGCGTTACTTCTTCATAATTTCCCTCATCATTTTCTAACATCATTGAAAGCATTTCTTTATTTACTTCTCTTTTCACTTCAAAAGTCTTGTTATCATTATTTATAACACTTTTAAAAACTAAGTTCCCTATTAAAAAAATAACAAATACCCCAACCACTTTTAACTTTACTTTCATATTTTACCACCTATCTTTTATATTCAAAATATAACATTAAGCCAATCAAAAGTCAACGGATATCCGTAATAAATGATTTAAATTTAAGATAAAATGAACATTAAAGAGGTAATAAATATGAAACTAAAAGAAGCAACAAGTGCACGAATTATAGAACTTTGCAATAACTCCCCCTACACATTAACAAAGCTTGCTGAACTATCATATATTCCCGCCTCAACATTCAGCGATTTACTAAATAATAAAAGAGATAATCCTAGTTCCCTTATTATCTATAAAATATGTCGTACTCTAAACATTGAATTAAAAGACTTTTATAACTCCAATCTTTTCAAAAATTTAGACGAATAAAAAAGGTTACTGAAACTTAATCAATAACCATTTTTTTATACATTTTATAAACATTATCATTTGTAATATTAGCTACTTCACTTAAAGAAACATAAAATAATTCCCCTAAAAACTTTGCAATATAAAATACATTTTCTGGACTATTTTTTTGTCCCCTAAAAGGCTCTGGGGTTAAATAAGGACTATCGGTTTCTAACACAATATTTTGTAATCCAACCTCCTTAATAACATCTTTTAACTTTGCATTTTTAAAAGTAATAACCCCATTAACACCTAGTAAAAATCCCATTTTAATATAAATCTTAGCAGTTTCCAAACTTCCTGAAAAAGAATGGATAACCCCCCGAACTTTATACTCTTTCAAAGTATTAATCGTATCTTCTGTAGCTTCTCTACTATGAACAATAACAGGCAAATCATATTCCTCTGCCATTGCTAATTGTTTTCTGAACAACTTTAATTGTTTATCCTTATTTTCTTTAGTGTAATAATAATCTAAACCAATCTCACCAATAGCTACTACTTTATCATTATTTAAATTATTTCTAATAAAATCTAAATCTTCTTCACAATATTTATCTACTACTTCCGGGTGAATCCCTAAAGCGCCATACATATTCGGATAAATTTTAAGCAACTCCAAGACCTCTTTATTACTCTTAATATCACTTCCATTATTAATATAAGTATTTACTAAATTAAAATTAGCTCCCTTAATAACATTATCTATATTTTCATAATAACTTTTAAATAAATGACAATGTGTATCTACAAACATTATTTTTCCTCTATTCTATCAAATAAATGAGCTACTTCTCCAAGACTTATTGGCAAAGATAACTTTTCATCATCAATACTTTTCTTATTAGTATTTAACATTTCAAATATTTTTTGTGCTGTCTCAGGTAAAAACGCTTGTAAATAAACTGCACTAACTCTTATAGCTTCTAATAAATTATACAATAC
>CAKOLP010000009.1 GCA_934096025.1 uncultured Bacilli bacterium | reverse complement strand
ATCTAATACTGTCTTCCTATATATAATCTGGTTTTAGCTTCTCCTTGACAAACACTACAAGCTCCAGTAACTTCTTCATCTTCAATTAAACATCTAGATTTAATACCAAAATCATCTTTAATTTTATTTTCACAAGATTCTTTACCACACCAATTAATTTTAATAAAGCCTCCATCATGAGTAGTAGCAAGTTCTGTTAATTCATCATAATTATTTGCCTCATATATCATACTATCACGACGCACCTTTGCTCTATTAAACATGGCATTTTGAATATCTTCTAAAAGCTCTTTTATTTCGGGAACAACTTCTTCTAAATTAACTTTTATTTTTTCTAAAGTATCTCTCCTTACTAAAGTTACTTCATTATTTTCTAAATCCCTTTTACCTAATTCAATTCTTATTGGATACCCTTTTACTTCAGCAGCAGCAAACCTAAAACCTGGAGTCTTATTAGAATCATCTACTTTATAAGTTATATTATTTTCTTTTAAAGTGTTTTTTAAATCTGTCAATTCATTTATAACATCCCCGATTGGAATAATAATTACCTTAAAAGGCGCAATTTTAGGTGGTAAAACTAAACCATGATCATCTCCATGAGTCATAATAATAGCCCCGATCATTCTAGTAGTAGATCCCCAGCTTGTTTGATATGGAGTTTTTAATGTATTGTCCTCGTCCATGAATTTAATGCCAAAAGCTTCAGCAAAATGCTTACCAAAATAATGACTTGTACCATTTTGAAGGGCATAACCATTGTACATCATTGCTTCCAAAGTATAAGTTTCTTCTGCTCCAGCAAATTTTTCTTTTTCTGTCTTCTTACCCGTAATTACAGGTAAAGCTAAATATTCTTCTTGAAATGCCTTATATACATTAAACATTCTTAGTGTTTCAGCCCGAGCTTCTTCAGCTGTTTTGTGCATAGTATGGCCCTCTTGCCAAAGAATTTCTCTACTCCGAAGAAAAGGTCTTGTAGTCTTTTCCCACCTTACAATTGTACACCATTGATTATATAAAATAGGTAAATCACGATATGTCTTTATTATCTTTTTATAATGGTCACAAAAAAGCACTTCACTCGTTGGTCTTACACACATTCTTTCTTCTAGTTTTTCTTCTCCCCCTTGAGTAACCCAAGCAACTTCTGGAGCAAAACCTTGAATATGGTTCTTTTCAACGTTTAACAAAGATTCTGGTATAAACATAGGCATCTGAACATTTTCGTGACCAGTTTCTTTAAACATTCTATCTAAATTTTTTTGTATTTCTTCCCAGATAGCATAACCTAATGGTCTTATTATCATGCTACCCTTAACATTAGAATAATCTACTAAATCAGCTTTTTTGCAAACATCAGTATACCATTTGGCAAAATCAACATCTCTATTTGTAATATCTTTAACTTCCATTTAACTCACCCCTCTATATTAAAATTTTTTAATTCATTTTCTTCAGTTAAAATCTTATTTACCTTTTCTGTCGCAGAATTTAATTTTTCGCCACAAAACTTTGCCAACTTCATAGCTTCAGTATATTTATTAATTGCATCATCTAAATTTACATTGCCACTTTCTAGTTCTTTTACTATAACTTCTAGTTCTTGTAAGGAACTTTCAAAATTTTTATTTTCTTCCATTTTTAAATATCCTTTCTTTTTCTTAGATTTTTTAAACTATCCATCTACTTTTCTATTACTTTAGCACTAATAGCACCGTCATAAAGCTTAACCTTAATTATATCATCAATATTAACATCACCACTAGATTTAATAACTTTATCATTTATTGTAGCTAGTGAATATCCCTTTTCCAATATGCCTAAAGGATTTACTAATTTTAACGTATTAATAAGTAACTTATATTCATTTTTCTTTTTATCAATTAAACTCATCGGGTTTTGTAATGCCACAGACATTTTAATTTTATTTAACATAAATTCCTTATCTTGAATAATTACTTTAATATTTTTATTTAAATTATCTATTAATGTATCAAGCTTTTGCTCTTTTACTTCATACATTGCCATAGGATTTTTTAAAATAAAACTTGTTTTTAAATTACGCCATTTAATAAATTTCGTATTAACCATATTTTTAATATTTTTATTTAACCTTATCTTATAATTATTTAAAAGTACGTTTACGTCTCTTACGGTAGGAACGGCCATTTCTGCTGCTCCGGTCGGGGTAGGCGCTCGCAAGTCTGCAACAAAATCAGAGATAGTCCAATCTATTTCATGACCAACTGCACTTATAATCGGGGTTTTACACTCATATATTGCTTCTGCCACTATTTCTTCGTTAAAAGCCCATAAGTCTTCAATGGAACCTCCTCCACGCCCGACTATTATTGTATCAACTCCATATTCATCGGCTCTTTTTATTTGTTTTACTATATCAGGTGCCGCTAATTTTCCTTGAACTAAACAAGGAAACAAAATAGCTTCACAAATTGGATATCTTCTTTTAATCGTACTCATTATATCTTTTACTGCTGCCCCAGTAGGTGCAGTTACAACGCCAATTTTTTCGGGAAATTTAGGAATTTTCTTTTTATGAGTATCGGCAAATAAACCTGCACTTGCCAATCTTTTTTTTAACTTTTCATATTCAATATATAAAGCACCCAAGCCATCCAAATCCATTTTTTCTACATATATTTGATAGCCCCCGGTAGCTGGATAAACACTTATACGTCCCTCAACTAAAACGTTCATACCGTCTTCCGGAGTAAATGCAAGTCTTAAAGCACTACTTTGAAACATCACAGCATTAATACGTGAACTATCATCTTTCAAAGTAAAATACAAGTGACCACGGGTATGATTTTTAAAATTACTTATCTCCCCTTTTAAATAGACTTTTCTTAAATAAGGGTTTTCATCAATTATACTTTTAATATAATTGTTTAAATCACTTATATTTATATACTTTTCAATATCCATTTAATTTCTTCCTTTCTTTAATTTTTCCTCCAAAATAGCCCCTATAGCCTGATAATTTGCTGAATAAGTAGCAATTAAATGCTTAATAACTTCTTCACTAGCAATTTGTTTTGTATTTTTCATAAACATTAATAATTCAAAAAGTAATTCTGGTCTAAATAATTCATAATAAAACAAAAATTTTTTTATATCTTGCTCTATACCATTTTCTAAGAAAAATGCTAAATCTTGAAATGTTGAATTATAATGATTATCTCCCATATGCAAATAAGTAAGTTCGCCATTTTTACAAAAAGAATTATCAAAGTCAAATGCAACTACACAGGACTTCCCATTAACACTTAAAAATCCCCAGTTATCCAATCTCCTATCCCAATTTTGGATTAAACAATCTAAAAAATACAATTTTAATATATCATCAGCAATCTCAGTATTCACAAATTTTCTTAAAGCTATTCTTATAGCATCATAAACATTAATATTATCACAATCTAATCCATACACTTTTGATGCTTCTGTAAAAATTCCCTCAGTATTTAAATCTTCACTTAATATATAATAATTTTCTCCTATTTTGCACAAATGATTTTTTGGTACTTTAAGTCCCATTATATAAGCAAGATTAGTTCCTAATAATTCAATAATCCCTTTTTCCTCACTTAAGCCCTTTACTACATATGTGCCTGCACTTAAATTTAATAACTGTGTATACCCAATTTTCTCTATTTTTTCATTATCTTCTTTAGTTAATATCATATTAAGCTCTTATTACTTTATCTAAAACTGCATTTATTATTTTTCTAACAGAATCATCACAATACTTCTTAGAAAGTTCAATTGCTTCATTTATTACAACTACATCTGGTGTATCTGTATATTTTAATTCATATAAAGCAATACGTAAGATATTTGCTCCTAGTTTATCAATTCTATCTATAGTCCAATTATTCATATATTTATTAGCTAGGGTATCAAGTAGAACTAAATTACTTCTAACACCATTTACAACTGAATTTACAAAATCACTTTCTATTTCTATATTATCTTTTATTATCTCCTCAACTCTATAATCCATATTCCTTTCTTCATAAATTTCCAACTGATATAAAATTGTCATAATTATGTTTCTTAACTCACTTCTCGTTTTTTGCATAACAGTTCTCCTTAACTACTCAATTATATCAAATATTTAAACAAACAGCAATTTAAATCTACTCTAAATAAAGCAAAAAAGCTCTCAATAAAATATTAAGAACTTTAATTTTAATCTTCTTTTTTATAAAGATATATTTCATGTACAAAAATAAATGTTGAAGGAGGTTCTTCCGGTTGTTTTTCTATATTATTCTCTAAGTCATTAATAACTTCATTTTTATCAATAATTACTGAATTATCATTTTCTTTATTATCAAAGACATAAAATACACCAGAATTAATAAACTGCACACCTGCATTATTGTGAAGATTAATAGTCTCACAAGCATCTTCAAAACAGACATCATAAGTATCATAATCTAAATAACCAGGCACTATGTAAGAATCATTTTTTTTATGAAATACTATTTCTTCATTATTATGCATTATTTTTGTAATATTTCTTTTACTAATTAAACCATTAATATTATACCTTTTAATAGTATGATCACTATCTTTAGTTACATCTATTATTTCGTGAGAATTAGTTACTTTATCTACAATAATATATTTACCCTTTTTTAAGTAGAAAGAACAAGATTCTTCATTTTTACATTTATAAAGCTCATTATAGTTGATATCATATATAGTAAAATTGTTTTTTGCGGAGGTTTTAACGTCGTTTAAAATATCATGATATAATGTATAATAAAACCAAACATAACTTTGTTCTACGAGACGAATTTTAAATGCTAAATCTTCTTTACCAGAATCAATATTAATATCTTGAACTTTTTCTAGCTCATCAATCCTGGAATAATCAACTATTTTTACAGCTTTAGTGGGTATATAAAATGTTTTCGTAAGTTCTTTATTTAAAGATATTTCTTCAATTACATTATTATATATATCCATTACTTTAAATAACATATTATACTTGTTATTATCAATATGGAATTCTACTTTTCGACCTACAACATTAACTATAACATAAAAGTCATCTTTTATTAAATGATTTGCAGTTATATAGTTATCAGTAATATTGATATCATATGTAAAATTAATCCTATTTTCTCCGATGGTACTAAAATTTTTAAAGATTATTTTATCAGCAAACACAGATTGTTCTTCGGAGTAATCATTACTTATATTATCAAAGATATAATCTATTGTTAGACTACCTTTATAATCTACAGTATATTTATTTTTATGAATCCTACTTGGCTCATCAAAATTAGTAAGCATGGTAGTTAATCTTTCTTTATATACTTTATTATCTAAGATGTCTCCGTAAGAATTTTTAATATAAACATCATAACTAGGATTTACGCTTTCTAAAATCATTTCTGATATAGTTAACAAATAATTTTCTGAATTATATTCATTTGCTAAATAAGCTAAATTATTTACATATTTTTTATTGGTGATTTTACTATTATCTAAGCTTAATAAAAAAGCATATTCCCCATTTATGAGTTTGTAAGGAGAAAACAATGAATATGTTTTATCACCTGTGTTTACTTCTAAAGTATTTGCTCTAGCACTTATGGTACCTAGTAAAAGAAAAGCTATAATAAATAACTTTTTCAACTTCCATTCCTCCTTCCGGGAAATACCTTAACACTTTAAAAATTAAAAGTACATAGCGATTTTTGTCAAAGAAAAAAAGGTTTTAGCAAACCTTGTCGATTGGGTCAAAATTTTTATAAATTTCCTCGAAAACTTTAATCCCGTCCATAGCACTAGTTGTTATACCCCCAGCATAGCCAGAGCCCTCACCACAAGGATATATTCCTTTTATATTACTTTCTAAAGATTCATTTCGAACTATTCTTATCGGACTAGAAGACCGAGCTTCCGGAGCGGCAAGGTAAGCATTATTAAAACCTTTTATTTTATTATCAAAGTAATCTATGGCTTCTTTTAAAGTATCATTAATAAAATCAGGAAATATTTCATTTATATTAGTAAGTTTTACTTGCCCTTTAAAAGCTCCAACTGGAAAATTTTTATCTTCTAATTTATTAGCTTTATAATCTAAATAAGACTGAATGGCAATACTTCCTTTAGTTAAAAAATATGCTTTTTGCTCTATTTGTTCTTGGAATTCTAGACCTCCGAGTGGATTTTTGGCAAAATCTTGTTCATTTACAGTTACAATTATAGCACTATTAGCATAGCCACTATCACGATTATAATTACTCATTCCATTGGTACATACTCCATTATTGGTACTACTTGCATTTACTACATAACCACCAGGACACATACAAAAACTATAAACTCCGCGATTATTCTTTGCCTTATAAGTTAATTTATAACTAGCTTGAGGTAAAAAAGCATAATTTATAGGATACTGATTTTCATTAATTAAATCTTGGGAATGAATAATTCTTAACCCTACAGCAAAAGGCTTAGCTTCGATTTGTAATTTGTTTTGGTAAAACATACGGAAAGTATCCCGAGCTGAATGCCCTATAGCTAAGACTAAAAGATCACATGGCTCAAATTCATCATTTATATATATTCCTTTTAAAGTATTATTTTCAATTTTTATATTAGTTAAACAAGAATTATATCGAATTACTCCCCCGAATGCCAAAATTTTATTTCGCAAATTTACTACCACTTTGCGTAAAACATCTGTTCCAATGTGAGGTTTGCTTTCATACATGATTTCTTTACTAGCACCACACTCTACAAATATTTTAAAAACCTCTTTCATTATAAAACGTTTATCTTTTACTAAAGTATTAAGCTTTCCATCACTAAATGTTCCAGCTCCACCCTCACCAAATTGAACATTACTCTTTTCATTTAAAATAGAGTTTTTCCAAAATTCATCAACGCTTGTTACCCGTTCTTCAAGACATTCGCCTCTTTCAATTATTACTGGTTTATATCCCCGTAAAGCTAACATATAGCCGCAGAAAAGACCAGCTGGCCCAGCGCCAATAATTGTTACACTTGCTTTTTTTATATTTGAATTTCTTTTTGGCAAATGATAGTTTTCATCTAACACTTTTGTAACATAAACCCCTAAATATTTATCTTCACAAGCAAGATTAACATCTAAGTCAAATACATAACTAAAATACTTTTTATTACGGGCATCAATACTTTTTTTATGAATACTTATACTTTCAATACTACCTGGGGCTACTTTAAGTTTTTGACAAACAACCTGTTTTAAATCTATATTTTCTTTTATACTTACCCGAATATTATGTAATCTAATCATTTAATTCACCTGCTTTTTTGCCACTTAAGAAAGCCCATGTTAAGTTATAACCTCCGCAGTCTCCGTCAATATCTAAGATTTCCCCAGCAAAATAAAGACCTTTAACTTTCTTGGATTCTAAAGTATCCGGATTTATTTCTTCTAATTTTATTCCTCCCCGACAAACTTGAGCTTCTGAAAAATCTTTCGTATCCTTTATTTCGACCTTAAAATTAGTTATAGCATCAATAAAATTAAACTTATCACTTTCACTCAAAAAATTCCAAGTCTTATCTTTATTTATTTTAGAATATTTCATTAATACATTTGCAAGTTCATAATCCATGAATCCATCGCATATCCAAGATAAAGTTCTTTTACCAAACTTATCAAAATACTCTTTAATCCTAGCTTTATCCCAGTCTAAAAAACAAATACTTACATAAACTTTAGAGCCCTTACTTAAGCTTTCTTTAACATATCTACTTAAATTAAAAATACAAATACCACTTAATCCATACTTAGTAAACTGTAACTCACCTTCTTCTTTTTTTATCAAACAATCATCTATAAATAAACTAACACTCACATGACATCTTTTTCCAGCCCACAATTTTTCATAAGAAGTATCAGTATAAAGTGATGTAAGCGCCGGATACAATGGTGTTATACTATGCTTAAAATCTAGCGCCAACTTATAACCAGCAGATAAATCATTTTTTAAGAAAGCTTTTGATCCCGTTGTTATAATTACTTTATCAAAATACTCATTTTCAATTAAAAATTTATTATTCTCATGTTTTATATAATCTACTAGAGTATCAGTTTTAAATACAACTTTATTTTTTATCGCTTCATTTAATAAAAGAGCCTTAACATTTTCAGCTTTCTCTGACAAAGGATAGATATAATTATTTTTATTTATAGTAAGAAGACCTAAATCTGTAAATATTTGCAAATAGTTTTCTACTTCATCTAATTTTACAAACTTTCTTAGTAATTCTTCATTATCAGAATGATATTTATCATAAGTATTAACCTTATTATATAGATTACATCTTCCATTACCTGTTAAAAGGAGCTTTTTTAAAGGCTTAGAATTCTTTTCAAATACTGTTACTTCATTTTTTTTACTAGCCACAATACTAGCCATAACTCCAGAAGCTCCTGCTCCAATAATTGCTACTTTCATAAATTTTCAACCTCAACTTTTTTAATATTTCCCGTAGTTATAGAATACAAATACAAAGCTATATTTTTAGTAGTTATATTTTTAAAATATTCATAATATACTTTTAATTGTTTTTCATACTCTTTATCAGATATATCTTTTAATTTATAATCTATTATTTTAATTTCTTCAGGATATTCCAACACCAAATCAATAATTCCATGATATATATTATCACTTTCATACACAAATTCAAGTTCTTGATAAACATTTGCAGTTTGAAAATCAAAAGAATCTAATAATTGCTTAATATATTTATTATCACTTGGTTTAGAAAAATCCGTATATTCCAAAAGCTCATGAAGACACGTACCGAAAGCAAATTTTTTCTTGTCTTCAGTAGTAAGTAATTCTTTTATTTCCTTAGATGCTCTATTATCATGAATTATTTCTTTATCAAAAGCATTTTCTATAAAAAGCATTTCTTCTGAATACCCTCCGATATTATTTGATATACTTTTACTTATTTCATAAGCGTGAGTTAAATTTATATCATTAATATTGATACTTTTAAAATATTTACTTAAGTTTAAAGATATAGATGTCATAAAATCATAAAATGAACGATATTTAATACCCTCACTATAACTTATTTGCTTAGTTACTTTATGTTTATTTTTAATCTCTGGCATAATCATTATCATTTTTTCTTTAGCTCTTGTTAAAGCAACATAGAAAAGCCGGATTTTTTCTGCTATTTCTTCTTCATAGTAATTGTTTTTAACTAAAGTCTTTAAAAAAGTTTCCCCAATTCCCTCTTTATAATATGGCATAATAAAACCATATTTTTTATCAAACATAAACCTATTTTGAAGTTCCTTTAAATTAAATGTTTTATAAAAACCTGCAAAATAACATATCGGAAACTCAAGGCCTTTAGATTTATGAATATTCATTAGTTTAACTGAGGCACTAGTTGTTTTAGCTTCTTTATATTTTATCTCTTTTTTATCTTCTAGCATTTTGCTTAAATATAAATAAAAGTCCGTAACTTGAAAACCTAAATCTTCCACATTATTCGTTAAATCTAATAAATAATTAATTCTTTTTATCCCAGCATCTACATTTCCCACTAAAATGAGATTTTCATAAACATTAAACTTTTCTAAAATAACTTTTAAAAGACTATTCGGTGTTAACTCATCTAAAACATCACTTATTTCTTTACAATTGGTATATATTGAAGTTGTAAATATTTTATTTTCTTCAAGAGCTAGATAAATATCATTATCACTCATATTTCCTAGGTAACTTCTAGCAATACTCGTAAAATAATACTTTGTTTCTTTATTAAATACTTTATCATGGATATTTAAAATTAAGCCAATTATATTTTTTATAATATAGATATCATACTCATCCATTAAATTACTATCCTTATATATATCCATCGGAATATGAAAATATTCAAAAACCTTTTTATATAGACTCATGTAACTACCACGGTCTAAAATAATACAAAAATCATTATAGGTTATACTTCTATTTTTTTCTAAGTCAAAATCATATACTTGATAATTACTTTCTATTTTTTGCTTAATATCTGTGGCTATAATAAAAGCTTCTATTTCTTCGTTTTTAAATTCTTTATCTTCATTATTATAAGTAATTAGTTCCATAAAGTTATTGTTTTCATTTTTACCTTTTTCAATATAAGCTTTATTACCATATACCATGGCATGATTATTTTGATAATTTACTCCCCCGATAACATCACCCATAATAAGTTCAAATATTTCATTAATGTTTATCAAGACTTCTTCACGTGAACGAAAGTTACTTATTAAATCTATCTTTTTTCCTCCATTATTAAGAGCATAATTATCATATTTATTTTTAAATATTAAAGGATTAGCATTCCTAAAACGATAAATAGACTGCTTTATATCACCGACCATATAGACGTTGTTATTTTCAATTAGTTTTATGAATTCCTCTTGTAAATCGCTGGTATCTTGATACTCATCAATCATTATTTCTTTAAAACTGGCCTTTAATTCTGCATTTATATCTTTGTTTTCTTTAACAATCTTAATAGCCATTTTAGCTATATCATTAAACTCATACCGATTATTAATCTTCTTATAAGAATTTACTAAAGAATCAAGTCTTTTAATTATCTTAATAAATACAGAAACATATTCTTGGGTAGATAAATAAGATTTTTTTAATTCTTCTTCACTATAATAACTTAAATCTTGAATTTCGGTTAACGTAGCTTTTATTTGTTCTTTTAACGAAAGCCCTTCCTCCTCAACATTTTTAAATATTACTTTTACGGAAGCATGAGCCCTTATATCTTCATAATTCCGAGGCTTAAATAAATATTTAACTGCATCATATACATTCGTATAAGATTTTTCTGGCATAAAACTAGCTAGTTCTAGCATATCAGCTTCTAAAGAATCACATAGCCCTTTTAAATAAGTAAAATATTCTACAAATATTTTATTAATATAAGCCTCATTATAATTAGACTCTATATATGTATCTAGAAAGTTCTCTTTATCATACTTTAAATCTAAGAGATTCGAAATAGCTAAAACTGCTTCTTTAATACTTTTATCATCTCGGCTTGTAAAGTTATCAATAAGTTTTAAAAATGAACTATCTTTTTCACAATATAAATCCTCAAAAATAAGATCCAAATATTTTTTTCTCTCTAAGTCAATAACTGAAGAATCAATAATAGATATATCCTTAGAAATATTAAGAATATAATGATATTTTTTTACCAAGCTTAAAGCGTAAGCATCAAAAGTAGTAATATATGCCGTATCAAGATATTCAAGTTGCTCTTTTAAGCCCTCTTTTTTTATTTTCTTTCTGATTCGATTAGCCATTTCTCCGGCAGCTTCATTGGTAAATGTTAAAATAAGAATTTCTCTTATATCCCAGCCCTTTTGCAAATTCTTTAAGACTCTTTCACTTAATACGGCCGTTTTCCCCGAACCAGCTCCGGCTGATACAATAATATTTGAACCAGTTTCATTAATCGCTAATTGTTGTTCCGCTGTCCAATTCATCTTTTTCACCTCCTAGTTTTACCTCATCATTTTTACTTTTAAAACATATATCTTTAAATTGACAATAAGCACAAGAGTAATCCTTATTATTAATTATTTTGGGATTAATAAAATACTCTCCATTTAAAATACTTAAAATTGTCTTATCAATTATCTCATCTACTTCAGTTATCAATAAGTCCATTTCTGCCTCTGATAAGACTAATGAGCTAGATGATAATGTACCGTCTTTTTTAAGTTTTAATCCTTTTATCATTTTACTACTAAAATAATCTTTATCAAGCATACTAAGGATTTTTTCATTACTATTTGAGTAACCACGAAGTTTTAAATTATCTTTTTTTAGTTCTTCAAGACTTTTCTTGCGATCAATATTAAATACACTGTTTAAAACTCTTTCTATATAAAAGCCACCTATAACAGAGTTAGCAAAACGCTCAGACTTTTTTAACAAATATAAATATATTGGCAATTGAATGTTTAAACCATATTTCAAAGTATCTAAACTAATATTTTTATCTCCAGTTTTATAATCTACAACAGCAATTACTTCTTTATTCCCTAAAACAGTATACATCACTTTATCAATAATACCTTTAAAATTAACCGAAATATTACCTACTTCTTTAGTTATACTAAGTTTTGTTTCATATAAATAATTATTTAATTCTGACTGTGTTTCTTGTTCTTTTAAATAATTTAATACAAAAGCTAATTCTTTACTTAATTTTTCTAAATAAAATAAGTCTTTATTTTTAAAATCATAATCTAACCCTTTAATATACTCAGTTATTTCCCGAGAAATATCAATATTTTTGTCTAAGCCTATCTCTAAAATGTGATGCGTTATATCCCCGATTATAGCTTTAAAATTTTTCTCAAAAACATTTAAATCTAATATTTTACTTAAATAATATTTAAAACCACATTCATTAAATGTCTCCAAAGTCGTATATGATAAGTTAAAGCCGTCTTCTAGTTTTTCTAAAAGTAAATATTTATCTAAATTTGTAAACTTATTATCATACTTTTTATAAGGAATATCCAAATTATTTTTATATAATTTAAGATAAGGTGCTACAGTGTTAAATTTATATAATTCATCTAAATCTTTAGCATATAAAATATTACTATATTTACGAGAATAACATATTTTTCTATCAATTTGAACTTGTTTTTTTTGACAATTTAACTCATCAAGCAAAGGTGACGGATAACATGGTGTTTCATGATACATTTTATAAGTTATTATTAAATTAGGAATATTTAAAATATTTGCTAAAATACTCACCTTAGTATATTTATTCATATCAATAGAAGTATCCATATTTAAAAGGCTTTTTTCATAATCACTTAAATAATCATCATCTTTATAAATTTTCGGGCACTCTTTAATATTAAAACCTAGCAAGAAAACATAATCTTCTTTAGAATATATATTATCAAGGCTTGTTATACTGACTGCATTTTTGTAAGTAGGATTTTTAATATTAGTATTTTTCATATCTCGAATAATAAAACTTTTGCGAATACTTTTATCTTCTACATACGCTGATTTATTTATAATATCAATTAAAGTCTTATCCAAAGAAATATCGCTTATGTTCTCATAATTATCATAATTATTTAGAAAATCTTGAGCTTTTTTGGTACTATAAAAAGTATTTGTACTCTTAATATTTAATGGAATACCAAAGATATTGAAATAAAACTCTAAATAAGTATTATAACTCTTATTACTTATAAGCTTTATATTATTAATATTTACCCCATTTTTAATTAAACTACTTATTTTCGTTACAACAAATTCTACTTCTTCATTAATGTCTTTAGCTTCATATACCTCAGGTTCATGATTTTCTAGTTTTGTTTTTACAACTTCATAATCTAAGCCACTTAATATTAATTTTTCTTCTTTTGTTAAATAAGTATTTGTAACTACAGTTATTTTCTTATTTTTTATATAGTTTCTAAAATTTTTATTTTTAATAAGCAAATTGTGTTCTTCTAAATCCCTTTTTAAAGACTTTAAAAACTTTATTTTTGCATTATCTAAGTCTTTTAAAAAATATAGGTTTTCTACATAAATTTTTGCTATATCTAAGTTTACTCGATATTTTTTTATTATGTATTCTAAAGCATTATCCTCATAATCAAAGAATAACTTTTTTTTAAGCTCTTGAAAACTCATAAACTTATTATTATTTATCTTTTTTTCCCTAGCTATTTTCTTTAAACAATCTATTTTTTGTGCTTCATTTGTTATTACTACATTCATGTTAACCTCTTTTTTAATTATACAAAAAATATAGAATTAAATCTACTACATAATTTCAAATACAAAAAACTAGGTAACGTTAATTAACCTAGTATACTGTTCCTTTTTTATAATACTCTTTATTATACTTATTACTTAAGGATTAATCATATTTATAAAAACCTTGCTTCTTATTTTTTCCTAGTTTGCCATCTTCAATATATTTTCTTAATAGTTTTTCAATTTCTTTAAAATGATATGGCGCAATAAAAGACGGAATCTTAACATACATTAAAACTATATCATGAGCAGTCTTTAAGCCAATAGTATCAATGATTTCAAAAGGACCTTTTACAGCACCAGTTCCCCTTTTCCATACTTCATCAATACTTTTAACATCACTAATACCCATAGCAAGTAAATCTAAAGATGAAAATAAAAGGGGTATAAGCATGGAATTAAGTAAGTAACCAGCTTTTTCCTTATATAAAGGAACTGGTAACATATTAATACTTTTAGCAAATTTCATAACTTCTTTAAAAACTTTATCATTTGTTTTTTCATGTTTCATTACTTCCACAATATTATTTTTCCATATAGAATTAGCAAAATGTAAAGCTAAGAATTTATCTTCTCTTTTCGTAAATTTAGCTAACTTACTAGGTAAAAGCGTCGATGAATTTGTAACAATAATGGTTTTTGAATTTAATATTGGTTCAATTTGTTTAAGCATTTCTTTTTTAGCATTAAAATCTTCAGTCATTGATTCAATAACTAAATCACAATCCACTAAAGCCTTCTTTAAGTTTAATTCAATTTTAATATTGTCTATAACACTATTTACTCGAGCTAAAGCTTCTTTTTTATTAAAAGACTCTAAATCCGAAATACCAAAACACCAATTATTTAACTCTTTCCCCTCTTTCGAAGCCATAAGTTTTATAGCATTTATATAGCTTTCTTTTACTTGCAAAAGTTTTGGCATTGTTCTTGTTATACTATCTTCACTGCGTAACCATATAATTACATTTTTCCCCATGTAAGCTGATTGAAAAGCAATTTGACTACCTAAAACTCCCCCACCTAAAATAGTAATATTTTTCATTTTTCCCTTGTATAATCAATCTTAAGAGATTTTGGCATGGAATCGATTGATTATACTTCTCCTTTCATTCAAAATTTCTTGA
>CAKOLP010000008.1 GCA_934096025.1 uncultured Bacilli bacterium | reverse complement strand
GTCAAAGAGTATTTAGAAGATTATACAGAGGAAGAATGTGAAAGAGATTTAGAATTTCTTTTAAACAATAATTCCATAACAAAGTTACAAGACACGACAAATGTAAACACCATAAATGACTTTAAATATCGCAATTTTCGTTATCAATTGACAGATGAAGCTGTAATTGTAGAAAGAATGACTATTGCACTTGCTGAAATAGAAGTAAAAGTTGCATCTTTAGAACCTCGGTTATTCGACAGAATCAAGGATTTGCTAAAAAGACTAGTGGATATTGATAATATGGATGAACAACAAATATTTGATTTATGGAGTGATTTAAACAATGATTTTAAGACCTTAAATGAGCATTATCAAGACTTTTTAAAGAAGTTTCATGAAGCAAAAACAGAAGAGCTCTTGCAAAGTAGTACTTTTCTAGAATTTAAAAGTAGTGTCATTCATTATATAAATGATTTTATTAATAGTTACATAAAGAATATTACATTAATTAAAAATTCGTTGCAAGAACTAACTGAAGAAAAAATTACAAAACTAATGAATGCCCTAATAATACATCAAAAAAAGAATCCAACTATATCACCAGATTTTGACTATCAAAAATTAAGAAAAATAAACCATGGAAAATGGCTAAGCTTAAAAAAATGGTTTACATCAACATCTGGCCAAAGTGAGGGTGAAAGACTACTTGAAGCCACCCAAAATATAATTGAAAAAATATATAAATATGCAAATTCTCTAATGGAATTACATGGAAATATGATTAATCGTAAAGAAGAATATAAACATATTTGTCGTTTATTTGATAACTTAAATACTTTAGAAGAAGCATCATGTCTATCAGTTTCTTTATTCGGGGTAATTAAAACTAGACATTTTAAATCACATTCAACATTAGAAACAGATTCACTAGTAAAAAGTTATGATGTTCCCCCTTTAGAAATTCTTATCAATACTACAGCTAAAGAATACAAGATAAAAACAGAAAACGGTAGAATCAAAGATAAAACTATAGAAAAAGAACGTATTTTAGAAGAAGTGCGGGAAAATGAACTTAGAAGAAAAAAGTGTATCAAAAACTTAATAAAATCTGGTGTTATAAATCTAAAAGATACAATTACTCTAGATGAAGTTGAAAGAAGATACGTTTTAGATTTAATAGAAAAGTTTAATGGCACCAAAAATAAAGAATCAGAATTTGGTTATAGTTATTATATCCAAGATGAATCAACAGAAAAGTGTAAAATTATTTCTCCAGATGGAATATTTGAACTTAACAGTAGAAAAATTAAAATTGAAGTAGGTGAGGAAAATGGATAGTATAATTGAAAAGGAATTAAAAGCCTTAATGTATAATTTTTGGATAACAAAAGATTATGACCGAGAATTATATTATCAAATTAAAAGTAAAAAAAATAAGATTAAAGACTTTGTTTCTGAAAACCTAGGAAGCAATCTAATAATTCATGATCGATTTATTAAGCTTGAAAAAATTCCCTCAATAATTAAGAGAAATGAAAACTTATCTAATTTTAACTCTATTTTAGATTATGTAATACTAATGCTTATTCTTTTATTCTTAGAAGATAAAACCAGAGGGGATTATTTTGTATTATCAGACTTGATTGACTATGTAAAAAACACTTCTATAACACTGGAATTAAACCATATTCCAGATTGGAATAAAACTCAAGATAGAAAAAGCTTATCAAATGTAATAACTTTTTTAGAAGAACTACAAGTAATTAAAGTTAAAGATATTAGTAAAGTAACTTTTGTAGAAAGTAAAGATGCAGAAGCTTTATATGAATCGATGGGGATATCTAACTATGTAATGCGTATGTTTGATACTGGTATTAACGAAATAACAACACCAGAAGATTTTGTGAAAAATGAATTTCTAACCCAAGAGGAAGAAAGAAAAACAGTAAGAAAGTATAAAGTATTTAGAAATATATTATATACTCCGGCAGTATCAGCAAAAGACTTATCAACAAATGAATTAGATTACATTAAAAAAAATCAAAATTATATTAAATCGGAACTAAGTAAACATTTAAATATGGAATTGGAAGTAACACATAACTTGGCACTTTTATATGATGAAGAAAGTTATACAGAAAAAGATAACTTCCCAAATAATAAGAAAATGACAGAAATAGTATTAATGATAAATACAAGGTTATTAGAAGATATTAACAATAAAAAAATAGTATTAGATAATTTTGAAACTGCAACAATTAAGGAAAGCTATTTTGAATCATTAATAAGTGAAATTAAAAGAACAAAAGCTCCCTATATAGGTAAAACGCTTTTAAAAGAAACAGATAAGAAATTTTACGACTTAGTTGTAGAATACATGGAAAAATATAACATGATTGAAAAGAAAAATACAGATATTATAATATATCCTACAATAGCAAGATTAATTGGAAAAACAAAAGATATTGAAGAAGAAAAAAATCTACAAACAAGTCTTTTCGGAGGTAATGATGAATTTTAAAGTAACACGAATTGGTTTATTAAATTTTTGGTATTTTGATGATGAAGAATTTAATTTTTTTGATGGAAAGCTTTTATTAAGAGGAAGTAATGGTAGTGGAAAATCTATTACTATGCAATCTTTTATTCCTCTAATATTAGATGGAAATAAATTGCCATCAAGACTAGACCCTTTTGGTACAAAGGAAAAAAGAATAGAAGATTATTTACTTGGACCAGCTGATGGTGAACAAGAACCTGAATCAACTGGCTATCTTTATATGGAAACATTTAATGAAGCAAAGAATAAATATGTCACAATAGGAATTGGTTTACATGCCAAAAAGGGAAGACCTACAGATTTCTGGGGATTTGCTTTAAAAGATGGCAAAAGAATAGGAAAAGATTTTCAATTATATAAATATAATACCAAAATATTAATGCCAAAAAGAGAACTACGGGCCAATATTGGCAAAGATAATATCTTTGTAGAAACAACAAAGGAATATAAAGCAGCAGTAAATGATTTATTATTTGGATTTCCTAGCATCGATGCATATGATGAATTCATAAACGTTTTACTTCAATTAAGAAGTTCAAAACTATCTAAGGATTACAATCCTACAAAGCTTATGTCCATCTTAACTAGTGTTTTACAACCCTTATCTGAAAGTGATATACGACCAATATCGGAAGCTATCGAGGACACAAATAAAACTAAGGAAAAAATAGAGACATTAAATAACAACTTAAAATCAATATTTTACTTATCTAAAACTTATCAAAATTATAATGAAATCCAAATATATAACAAAGCAAAGAGAGTAGAAGAAAGTAAAACTAAAATTCAAGAATATCAACGAAACTTATCGGAAAAAGAGAAAAATAAATCTCAAGCTACTTTAAGACTTCAAGAAATAGAAGAAAGCATTTCTGCCTTAGAACAAGAAAAGACAGAAATTGAAACTAAACTAAATTCTATAGATAATAAGGATTTAAAGGAATCTGCCAATAAGTTAAATGAATTAAAACAAGAATTAGCAAAAATAGAAAAATATCTTAGTGAATTAAGACAAAAATTAGTAAATGCCAGGGAAAAAGAAAATAGTTATCAACATGACTTAGCAACTATCGAAGATAAAATTTATGGTAGCAAAAAAACGGTAAATAATATACGTGAAGAAATACTTTCCATAAATGAAGACGTAAAAATACCAAATATATCTATTATAATAAATAGTGATGATATAAACTATGATTTTCTTAAAAGTGAAGTTGCAAAATACAAAATAAAACTAAATCAAATAAAAGAAAAATTAGAAAACAAAGAAAAATTAGAAAGTGAAATAAGTTATCTAGAAGAACAAAATATTTCTCAACAAAAAGCTATAGCATTTAATGAAACTGAAAGAAATAAATTAATTGAAACCCTATCAACTGCCATCATGGAATTTAAAGATGCTATTAACCTTTTATTTAGTAAAAGCAAAATTTTTCAAATAACCGAAAATGTTAAAAAGAAAATATTTGATATTATTAGTGAATATAATTGTGATAATTTCATAAAAGCCAAAGAAGAGTATCAAAAAGAAATAAAATATTTCGAAGAAATTACTAAAACTGATAAAAATAAGATTTTAAATAAGATAGAAACAACTAACAAAGATCTAACTGCATTAAAAGAAGAACTTAGAATATTACAAGAAAACAAAGAAATCGAATATCAAGAAGAAGAAATAACAGCTAAATCTGAGGCAAAGTTAAAAGAAAAGAATATTCCTTATATTGCTTTATATAAAGTTATAGAATTTAAACATGATATTAAAGAAACTGACAGAAACCGTCTAGAAGAGTTACTTATATCGATGAATATCTTAAATGCTAAATTAATACCTGAGAAGTATTTAAAAGAAGTCAAAGATATTAAATCTATTTTCTTAAAAAAAGGAACACCCCAAAAAAACAATATTTTAAAATATTTTGACGTAATAGAAAATGAAGTTGTATCTATTCAAGAAATCCAAGATATCTTAGCAAGTATAAACATTGATGAAGCTGATAGTTTCTATATAAATACTAATAATTATGCTTTAGACTTTTTAATAGGATATCCCTCTTGTGAATATCAAAGTAAATATATTGGTTTATTAAAAAGAGAAGAAGAACATAAACTTCAAGTAAGAACTTTAGAAAAAAGTATAGAAGAACATAAAAAAATTATAAATAATTATCAAAACATGTTAGATTCTATAAATAATAAAATAAGAGAATTAGAACAACTTTATGAGTCTTTTCCCAAAAACACTTATTTAGAAGAAATAAATGATAAGATAAAAATCAAAAATATTGAAATAGAAACTCAACTTAAACAAAGTAACTCTTTCATAAAAAGTATTAACCAAAAAAATGAAGAAATTCAAAAACTAATAGTAAACATTAATTCTATTAAAGAAAATATAACAATACCTTTAAATTTAATTAGTTATCAAACAGTATTACGACAAATTGAAACCCTAAAAGATCAAGTAAACGACTTAGAAAACGAAGAAAAGCGTACCAATATATTAATTGATGAACAAAACAGTAAGAAATCGTCTATCGAAGACTTATGTGACAAAATTGAAGATTTATTAGGTGAAGAAAATGAAAGAGATAAAAAATATCGAGAATTAAGCGCCCAAAAACGTGCAATTGAAGAAATATTAGAAAACCCTGATAACAAAAAATTAATCGAGGAATTAGAACAACTAACCGCAAAAATTAAATTAATTCCTGAAACAAACAATGCTCTAAGGGAAGAAAAAGGAAAACTAAAAAACAGTGTAGATGAATTGCAAAAAGACATAGAAAGTATAGTTCAAAAATTAAGTAAAGAAAAGTTAATTATGGACTTGAAAAAATATATCTTAGAAAAGGAATTTAACCTACATTATATATTTAAAAAAGAGGATACCTTAGACTTAAATAAGATTTTATCAAATTTAAAACACCGTGAAAACAATAACTTAACTGATGCTAGCAATAATTACTTCGAAGCATTTAACAAATATAAACAAGAGTTGTTAGATTATCGACTTACAACTAAGAAAATTTTTACTTCCAATGAAAAACTAATCGAAGATTATGAACAAAAAGGCTTAGAAAAAGAAGAAATATTAAAGGTAATGGAATATGCTTCTAGAGATGACTTAGAAACCATATATCAAGGGAAAAAATTAACTTTATTTGAATTAAATGAACAATTAAAAGCTGCAATAGATGAAAGTAAAAATTATATTAGTGAGCAAGAAAGAAAACTATTCGAAGATATTTTACTAAAAACTATCGGAGGAAAAATCAGGGACAAAATTGAATCTTCAAAAGAATGGATAAAAAGAATGAATGAAATAATGAAAAGCACTCAAATAGATAGTAATTTATCTTTTGAATTAGAATGGAAAAGTAAAACTGCATTTACCGAGGATGAATTGGATACTAAAGAATTAGTTCGTTTGTTTAAAATTGATGCAAGTCAATTAAATAAAGAAGATAGTGATAAATTAATTAATCATTTTCAAAGTCGAATTAAAAAAGAACTAGAATTTAATGAAAAAATAAATGATAGTTATAGTAATGTGATATTTAATGTTTTAGATTATAGAAATTGGTTTGAATTTAAACTATACTACAAGCGTAAAGGTGCCGAAAGAAAAGAATTAACAAACAAAGTATTTTCTGTATTAAGTGGAGGAGAAAGAGCCAAAAGTATGTATGTTCCTTTATTTGCAGCAGTTTATGCTAAATTATTAAATGCCAAACCAGAATCTTTAAGGCTAATTGCCCTAGATGAAGCTTTTGCAGGGGTAGATAATGCAAATATTAGAGAAATGTTTAGCATATTATCTCAACTTAACTTAGATTATATTTTAACATCCCAATCATTATGGGGAGACTATGATACCATCAAAGAATTATCTATTTGCGAATTAATAAAAGATGAAGTACACAAAGCCGTAGGTGTAAGACACTATAAGTGGAATGGTCATGCTAAAGAAATACTAGAAAAAGGTGACATTTATGCAGGATATTAATTCTGAAATGGCAGAATACTTTCATTCTAAAAAAGGTTTTAAAAGATTATTAGAAGCGCTTAAAGAAAAGTATATTTTGTTATCTCGTCCCAGTGGCACAGTAATAATAAATAATATAACGGAAGAAGAGAGTGTTGATATTAGTAATTTATTAGGCAAAAAAATAAATCAAGGAACTTCCTTAAAAGTTTCTTTTAAAGCTATAAGTAAAAAAGTAGAAGAGGGAAAATTTAAGGGATTTGACTGGATTTTGTTTCTAAATGCTTATTTTAAAGAAAATATATCAACTAAAAATGAAATCAAAAGATTAAAGCAAGATGAAAAAACAAATTTTTTTCAACAACTATATGATAAGAATAAACATCGAAAGTATACAGATATTGTATGGGAAATTATCAAAAATGATGTAGCATTAAATAGGCTAATTATGCAAAAATATAATAAAAATAAACTAAGATTAGAAGAAGAATTAGAAAATATATTAAAACTTTTAGATAATATTCCAAAAGTTCCAACATCTTTATCTGTGTTTTCATCAGTAACAGGCAACCCCCATTTTCTTGACTTCAACAACAGTACTTCCGTTTTATTTTTAAAAGTCTTAGCTAAAATAAAAAAAACAGAATATGAAGAAAGTAATGCATGTAAGATAAATCTTTTATCGGAAATAAATGTCTGTATAGATTTAATATCTAATTTTGTCATAACTTATAAACTCAGAGGAACAAAAATATTAGATGAACTAGATAATAATGATACAGTAGTTAATTTAAATCTTTTAAATATAAATAACATAGATAATTTTACAACTAAAGACAAAAAAGTTTATATTTTTGAAAATCCCTCTATTTTAGCCACCTTAATGGATTTGAAAATTCCAATTATAATAACATCGGGTATGCCTAATCTATCATTGTATACTTTATTAAAAAAATTAAGTAAGAACAATATCAAAATGTATTATAATGGCGACTTTGACCCAGAAGGCCTTTTAATAGCGGAAAAATTAAAAACTATGTTTCCGGCTATAACTTTAATATGTTATGATGAAAGAGATTATAATAATGCCAAATCTCAAAAAAGCATTACTTCGAGTAGATTAAAGAAATTAGAAAAAATTTATACAAAAGACTTACAAAAGATTAAAGAATTAATACTTCAAAATAATGCATCGGGATATCAAGAACAAAATATTGCTCGCATCAAAGAATATATTCAAAAAAATATTGATAAGTAAAAACTTATACACAATTTGCAAAAATACCCAAGGACAAGTAAAGCCTTGGGTATTTTTCATGCAATACTTCATCTAGGTATTCGTAGTGTTGGCCAATATTTTTCACAATATAACTCAAAATCTGCTGTATCAATAACAAAAAAATATAAATGTTTTATACGAATATTATATAATACTTTCTTAAGGAAGTGGATTTATGGAGAGGTTTGTCTTAAGCAAGATGCAAGATAAGAATTTTTCTAAAGCAGTAAACGAAATTTATTTATTAACCGATTATAATAAGAGTCAATAACCTGAGTATTATAAATGGTTCTTTTCTAAAAATATTCCTCGTGTGATTCAAGGGACTGGAGATATTATTTTTTATTTAGATGGCTTTGAAGTTATAGGAATTAGCATTTTAAAAAATGATGATGAGAGAAAATTATGCACTTTTATGGTAAATCCTGAATATAGAAAAAAAGGTGTCTCAAAATTATTATTAGAAGACTCTTTCGAGTATTTAAAAACAGAAAAACCTATAATTACAATTCCTGAGTTTAGACTTGATGAGTTTTCTAGTATAATTAATGCTTATGGTTGGGAAGCGTCTTCTATAATTGATAATTATTTTTCAAAAGAAATTGAATTTAATGGACCAAATAGGATTAAAAAGAAATAAAAAAGACTAGTTGTTAGCCTTGAAAGACTGTTAACAAGTATAAATTTGTTAACAGTTTTTAAATTTTTGTAATTCTTAATGAGTTTAGTATTGTAAGTAAAGTTACACCAGTATCTGCAAAAACGGCAAACCACATATTAGCTAGACCAAAGACACTTAAAATTAATATTAAAGCTTTAATTCCCAAGGCGAATACAAGGTTTTGCTTAATTATTTTTTTATTAAACTTTGATATTTTAATAGCCTCGGGTATTTTGTCTAAATCGTCATTCATTAAGACAATATCACTAGCCTCAATTGCGGCATCACTGCCAATACTACCCATAGATATTCCTATATCAGCAGCCTTTAATACCGGAGCGTCGTTAATTCCATCTCCGATAAATACTGTTGTATCTTTATCACTAGCAACCTCCATATATTTTTGATATTTATCTTGGGGTAACATTTCATAATATATTTTATCAATCCCCAACTTATCCCCAATAACTGTTGCAACATTTTCTTTATCTCCCGTAAACATATATGTTTTAATATTAAAAGATTTTAATTTATTGATAGTTTCTAAAGCTTGTTCTTTAATACCGTCATTAATTATCAAATGCGCAACGTGCTTGCCATCAACATTTATATGTAAATCACCGTCATTTGCACAACCACATAACTTTCCATTTCCGATAAGTACTTTTTTTGAATTTATTTCAAAAGATATTCCCATACCCTCTTTTTCTAAAAAGTTTTTAACTAAACTAGTATTTGCTTTCTTGTTATAAAATTTAACAATAGATTTAGCAATAGGGTGATTAGATAGAGCTTCTCCATTTACTAACAAGTTAATAACATCATCTTCAGTATAATTCTTATCTTCAATAATTAATTTTTCAATATTAAATGATCCATTAGTAAGTGTTCCTGTTTTATCAAATATTATTTTATTAACATTATTAAGATTATCTAGATAATTACTTCCCTTTATTAATATTCCTTTTTTACTTGAAGTACCTATGGCAGTAAAATAAGAAAGAGGAACGGAAATAGCAATAGCACACGGACAAGATATAACCAAAAAAGTTAATCCCCGATATATACTTTCGCTGTATGTTATATTCATGAGTAATGGTAATATAAAAATTAATAACACAGCAATTCCCATAACTAAAGGCGTATATATTTTACTTATTTTTGTAATAGTAGTTTCAGTTTTTGTCTTTACATTCGTGGCATTTTCAATTAAATCGAGAATTTTTGCTACCGTGGAATCTTCGTATCTAGCTTTAGACTTTAAAATAATGGTGTCTCCGCTATTAATGCAACCTGATAGTATTTCTTCATTTTCTTCCCTTTTTAAAAGTTCGCTCTCCCCAGTTAGCATAGAGGAATCAAGATAGGCAACTTTACTTAGTAAAATACTATCAACAGGAATTTTTTCACCTTTTTTAACTTGTAGTTTATCTCCGACTTCAATGTCTTCAACTTTAACTTTAGTAAAAATGTTATCTATTTCTTTATTGGCAAACGGCTCTTTTATACTCAAAATACTTTTTATAGAGTTCCTTGAATTATTAATGGCTTTTTCTTCTAAAATTTTCCCTATATTATATAAAACAACCACCATCATTCCCTCCATGACTTCACCAATTGCTAAGGCTCCAATCGCGGATATTGATATTAAAGTATTTTCATTTACAGTCTTGCTTTTTATTAAAGCTTTAACAGCATTGATTAAGGTTCTATAAAGAAGTAATCCATAGGCAACAATAAAAAATAGCATTTTCCAGTTACTTGGCAACTCTACATAGTATCCAATAATTGTTAATAAAATACCTAATAATAAAACCGTAACATTATAACTATTTTTCTCTACAGCATCATTACTTAAAAACGCATCTGGTTCAATCTTTTTTATTATTTTATTTAATTCCTTTAATTCAAAGTCTTTTTCGGATTCATAAATCAATTTAGAAGTATTGAAGTTAACAACAACATTTTTAAAATCCGGTCTTTTGTTCAGTGTTTCTTCTATTTCTCTAGCACAATTTGCACAATCTAAATTATTTATCGTATATTTATATTTTTTCATAAGATATTCCTTTCCCCAATATATGAAATATTTATCACATTTATATTATATGACAATTTATCTTTATTATCAATATTGACATTTTTAAAAAAACTGTTAGAATAAACAATCACTTTGAAGGGGAGATTAAAATGGAATTTAAAACACGAAAAGAATTAGTAACATTTTTAAAAAGATTAAAGTATTTTAACGAGGGTGCTCAAGGCAAGTGCTATTTTGACAGAAGCACTAATATGGTTTATAAGATATTTTTTTCATTCATTGATGAAGAACCATCATTTATAAATAGAGAGGATATTATGTATTTTTCTCATTTGCAAAATGATACTGTTATATGGCCAACAGATGTTATTTACGTAGGTCAAGAAATAGTCGGATATACAGTAAGATACGTAAACGCTTTTAATTTAGAAACAATGGATCCTTTAAGTGTAAATCTTGAGTCGTTAGAAAGGGCTGTCGTTAAAGCTCAAAAAGATATTTATTTTTTAACAGAAAGTAGTGTAATTCTCTACGATGTTTTATACAATATTTTATTTGACTATAAAAATCTATTTATTATTGATACCATGGATTATGGCAATGGTAAAGTATCAGAAGAAGCAAATATGCGCGGGATAAACTTAGCAATTAAATATTTTTTAGTATCGGGTTTTTTCGATGCTTTCGTGGACAGAAACGAAACCCTAAGAGAACTATATCGCGGCAAATGTAATGCTCTTGAATTTTTAAAATATTTTAAAAGCGAGTTAGAAAGTCATTTAAAAAAAGAAATAATAACTCTTAACGATGCTAAACCTTTAGTAAGAAGACGGCCAAATAAGGACTATATTCGCCAAATAAGGTAGTTGAGTTTTTTGAAAAAAATGTTAAAATATTTTAAGAAAGGAAAATTAAATGAAAGAAGATTTAACAAATAAACTTAATATATTAAAAGAAAAACTTAACCATCTAGGGAGGTATCTTTGACATTGCTAGTAAAACTTTAGAAATAAAAGAACTAGAAGAAAAGCAATTAGAAGAAAACTTTTGGCAAGATGTTGATAAAGCTAATGATATTAACAAAAAATTATCTTTCTTAAAAAAAGAAGTAACTCTTTTTAATTCATTAGATAGTTCAATTAAAGATAGTTTGAGTTTACTAGCTACATCAGATGAAGAAATGCTTAATTTAGTAGCAGAAGAATTAAATAATCTTAACGCCCAAATTGAAGAATTAGAGTTTAGCACTCTTTTAAGTGGTGAATTTGACACAAATAATGCTTATTTAGAAATACATCCTGGGGCTGGAGGAACAGAATCGTGTGATTGGGCCAGTATGCTTTATAGAATGTATGAAAGATTTGCAGAGAAAAATAATTATAAATGTGAAATAATCGAGGAACAAAAAGGTGATGAAGCAGGCTTAAAAAGTATTATGCTTAAAATAAGTGGAGAATTTGCTTATGGCTACTTAAAAAAGGAAAGCGGAGTCCACAGGTTAGTTCGTATTTCTCCTTTTGATTCTGGGGCAAGAAGACATACTTCTTTTGCTTCTGTAAATGTTATTCCCGAGATAAAAACAGATATCAACATTGAAATAAAAGAAGAAGATTTAAAAATTGATGTTTATCATTCAAGCGGAGCCGGAGGTCAATCTGTAAACACCAGTAATTCTGCTGTGCGCATTACCCATATACCTACAAAGACAGTGGTAACTTGCCAAAATGAACGCAGCCAATTAAATAATAAGGAAAAGGCTTTAAAAATTCTTAAAAATAAATTATATATTTTAGAGCTTGCTAAAGAAGAAGCGAAAATGAAAGAATTAAAGGGTTCTTCAAGTAGTATTAACTTTGGCAGTCAAATAAGAAGCTACATTTTAGAACCTTATAAAATGGTAAAAGACCACCGCAGTAATTATCAAAGTAATGAACCCGAAAAGATTTTAGATGGTAATATCAAAGAAATGTTAATATATAATCTTAAGGAGCTCTCATGAAACAAGAATTAGACTTTTTAAAAAGCTCACTTAGCCCGGGTAGTACAGTGATTATAGCTTGTAGCGGAGGCCCTGATTCTATGTGTTTGCTAGATTTGGTAACAAAACTAAAAAAAGCATATAATCTGCACATCGTGGTAGCTCATGTTAATCACAAAATAAGATTAGAAAGCGAAGAAGAAGCCAAAATGGTCGAAAACTATTGTATAAAACATGAAGAAACCTTTGAACTTCTTGAACTTAATGAATATAAAAAACAAAAATTTACGGAAAATGAGGCCCGTGAAAAAAGATATGCTTTTTTTAAAACTTTAGTAAAAAAATATAATGCTAACTACTTATTAACAGCTCATCACGGAGATGACTTAATCGAAACAGTACTTATGCGCCTAACGAGAGGAAGCAATTTATCCGGATATATTGGTATTAAACAAGTTACTAACAAAGATAATTATAAAATATTGCGACCATTATTAACAACGGATAAAAAAAGTATTTTAGCTTATTTGAGTGCTAATAGTATTGTTTATGCTCATGATAAAACAAATGATGAACTTATCCACACAAGAAATAGATATAGACATATCGTTTTACCATTTTTAAAAAAAGAGAACCCTTTAGTTCATGAAAAGTATTTGAAGTTTTCAGAAGAACTAAGTGCTTATGAAGAATTTGTCCAAAACTATATTGAAAATAAAAAACTTATTGTTGATAACTCTATACTTACTAACAAATTAAAAGATGAAAACGACTTAATCAAAAGAAAATGCCTAGAGTTATTAATTAAAGGTATTCAAAAAGATGACTATTTTGATATAAGTGATGAACAATTAAAACAATTAATGAAGCTATACCAAAAACAAAATATAAGCATAAACTTAAATAATCATTATATAGGCTACAATAGTTATGGGCATATTTTTATAGAAAAAGACATAAACGTATCATTAAAGGAAACAATATTTGATAAAGATATACTTATAAATGATTTATTATTTAAATATAATATAAAAGAGGGAGATCTTTCTAATGCTTGTATTTATTTAAATAGCGAGGAACTAAAACTTCCTTTAAAAATTAGAAGTTTTCAAGCCGGAGATAAAATTGCAGTTAAAAATTTAAATGGTACTAAAAAGGTAAGTGATATCTTTATTAATGAAAAAGTACCAAGACATAAAAGGGAAACTTATCCTTTAGTGGTTGATAGCACAGATACCATTATATGGATTCCAAATTTAAAAAAATCAAAATTTGCTAAAGACAAATCAGAAAAATATGATATAATAATTAAATGTGAGGCAAGGTGAATAAAATAAATGAATGTAAAAGCAAATAAAAATGAAACATTTAAAAACTTTTTACCTTATTTAGTATTATTCGGAGTAATACTTATTGTTATGTATGCTCTAAATATTCAAGGTAATAAAGTTCATGAATTAAAAACTGGGGAATTACTTACTGAACTTAAAAATGACAAAGTAACTGAAATAACAGTAACCCCAAAAAGTAATGAAAGTGTATATATAATTGAGGGTAAATTAGATGGTTATTCTAAGACAGAAAAATTTGAAACTAAAGCAGTTGGAACTGAATTAGAAACTATTTTATCTTTAATTGATAAAAATGAAATAGAAGAATATAATACAAATTCTGACCCAGGTCAAAATATTTTCTTATATATATTAGTTAATGTAATGCCCCTATTACTAATGGTAGTAATAATGTACGTTCTATTTACAAAATTAGCTAATTCAAACAAGAGCTCAATGGACTTTGGACGTAGTAAAGCTCGTTTAAGTAATGATAATGATAAGAAATTATTTAAGGATGTAGCGGGATTAAAAGAAGAAAAAGAAGAAGTAGAAGAATTAATAGACTTCTTAAAAAATCCTAAAAAGTTTGAAAAAATGGGAGCAAGAATTCCTAAAGGTGTCTTATTAGTAGGTCCTCCAGGAACAGGAAAAACTTTACTTGCTAAAGCGATAGCTGGAGAAGCAAATGTACCATTCTTCTTTATAAGTGGTTCTGATTTCGTAGAATTATTCGTCGGTGTCGGAGCTTCACGTGTTCGTGATATGTTTAAAGAAGCAAAGAGAAATGCTCCATGTTTAATTTTCATTGATGAAATAGATGCTGTAGGTCGTCAAAGAGGAACTGGCCTAGGCGGAGGTCATGATGAACGAGAACAAACTCTAAACCAATTATTAACAGAAATGGATGGATTCGGAGAAAATGAAGGCATTATTATAATAGCAGCTACAAATAGACCAGATGTATTAGACCCTGCACTTTTAAGACCAGGAAGATTTGATAGACAAGTAACAGTAAGTCTACCAGATGCTGCAGAAAGAGAAGCTATTTTAAAAGTTCATGCCAAAAATAAAGTATTAGGCAAAGATATAAAATTGAATAATTTAAGTCAAAGAACACCAGGATTTAGTGGTGCAGACTTAGAGAACTTACTTAATGAAGCGGCATTGCTTGCTGTACGTCGAAACAAAAATGTTATAACTATGGAAGAAATAGATGAAGCAACAGACCGTGTTTTACTTGGGCCTGCTAAGACAACACGTAAAATAACTGATAAAGAGAAAAAACTTGTTTCCTTACATGAAGCAGGTCATGCTGTAATCGGTTTAAAATTAAAAGATGCTCAAGAAGTACACAAGATAACAATAATACCTCGTGGTATGGCTGGTGGTTATACTATGATGCTTCCTAAAGAAGAAAAAATATCTGTTTTAACAAAAGATGAATTATTAGCGCAAATTACTGGTCTTCTAGGTGGGCGTGTAAGTGAAGAAATGTTCTTAAATGAAATATCAACCGGAGCATCAGATGACTTTAAAAAAGCAACAAGAATTGCTAGAAGTATGGTTACGGAATATGGTATGAGTGAATTGGGACCTGTTCAATACGAAGAAAAGAGCGAGGGAGTATTCCTAGGCCGTGATTATAATAAGGTTAAAAATTTCTCAGATCAAGTAGCTTTAGAAATAGATGAACAAGTAAGAAAGATAATCGAAGAATGTTATGAAAACGCTAAAAAAATTATTAAAGAAAACAAAGATTTAATATTTGCTTTAAGCGATGCATTAATGCAATATGAAACAATTACTAAAGAACAAATCGAAGCAATTGTAAACAATGGTAAAATAGAAGATGTGGAAGAAGAAACTCCAAAAAATACAAAGAATAAAAAAAATAAGGAAATGGATGTGTAATTATGTTAGAAAATATATTATTAGTAATATCTGTAATCTTAATTGCTATAGTACTTCTTCAAGGCAACAAAGCTAGTGATGCCGGAGGAATAATAACTGGTGGCAATGAAAATTTATTTCAACATCAAAAAGAAAGAGGACTAGAACTAGCAATAAGTAGATTTACAATGTTTTTAGGAATTCTT